>CAJTYF010000012.1 GCA_910583945.1 uncultured Bacilli bacterium | reverse complement strand
TTACTTAACTTTATTTCTTTCCTTTTCTGATTTTTGCCGGAACTTAAATTTTTATTTGGTTTTTATTGTATAAACCGCTTCAAAACTTCCATCTTCTTTTGGAATAAACGTATTAGCGGGTAACGTCGTCGGTTCAGGAATTGAAAAATGCTCATCCAAAGATTCAACAATAGAAACAATATTTTCACTATTCTTGGCATCAATAACAACTTTTAATCCATCTTGCTCTTCATCAATCGTTAAATTTGTTACACCATCTAAAACCGTTTCAGGGACTTCTAAATCTTCTATTTTATTAGAATTATCCTTTATAGAAGTATCTATTCCATCATCTGGACCTCCGCTACTCGTCGTAGAATCATTCGGAGGAAGAGGTTTATTATTCTCTTCTCCGCTCACAACTACTAAAGGTACACCAAACTCATCCGTTTCAATAAGAGTAACAGAACTAGAATCAAGCGTAGGCTCTACAATAAGTTGAAAATATCTCGTAGGGTTTGAATACTGACTGTCTTTTATATCAAAAATTGTTGCCACTTCATTTCCTGATTCATTTAAGAATATTTTTCTAAAATGCAAGTTATTTATAATGTTTTCATTTAAGAAATCTGTATAAGAATCATCATCTTTAAAATTCAATTTATTATTTGGATAAAGTGTATTAAATTGATTAATAAGTTCAGTTAGCATGGTAAATATATCCACCGTATTATCATCTTTTAAAACACGATCTATTTCAATTTTTTCTTGTTTTGATATTTCAGCAAACTTATCCGCATCTTCAAAAATGAATGAATTCGTACTTTGAATATAAGTAATACCATTCGGAGCTTTGATACTGGCATCAAATATTTTTCTTATATCACGTTCACAAGATTCTAATAAATAGTCATATACTTTATCAGCTTTTACATTTTTTCCTTCAATAGTTAATTTCTCATCTTTATAAACATAAGTATACAAATAATATTTTAATATTTCATTTAGTTTTGTTGAATCAACACTACCTAAAGAATCAATATCAGAAAAATAAACAACATTAGAAGCATTATTTTTAGTCATTTCTGTTTTTGCATATCCAATAAAATTATCTGTTATGGTATAAACACATTCCTTATCGTCGCAAAGAGCAGTCATACCATGAATATCTTTTTTCTTTAAAGTTCCACCGTTATTTGTTATAAAATCAGCATATTCATTATAAGCATAAGAAGTAATGGATTCACTAAAATTTAAAACATCTTCTCCTGTATTTTCAGCATAATAACTAACATATTCCTTAATAAAACTTTGAAATTCTAATTCTTTATTACCTTCAAAATCATTAGGTATAATTAATTGTCTTTTCGATAAATCAACTTCTATTTGAGGAATAGGATAAAGATGATGATAATAATCTTTACTGACTTCAAAAGAGACATCCCAATTTGTAAACTTTTCATTTAGTTCATCATTCACATATTCTTCTATAGGAAAAGACAAATGGTAAACATTATCTTTAGAAAGAACGTCTACAGGACATTTTATATTAGCTGTAAATACTTGTTCTACTTTATCTTTATTTTTAGTATTATCTAAAGAAAAAGATATTTTTTGGGTTTCCCCTTTTTTATCAATTAGAACATTCGTAATTTTTTGACTATCTAACTTTAATTGATCAAAAGTACAACTTTTTGGTAATTCTAATGAAAAAGTATCTTTAGTAATGGATGAATCTTTTATTATATTCGCATTACGAGTAAAAGATAAATTCAAAGACATTACTTTATAAGTAGACGTTCCAAGAGAAATTTGTTCATTTTTATTAGTCACGACATTTTTATTTGAAATTAATCCTTTATATAAACTATATAAATTAGCTTGATAAGAAAAAGCAGCATGTTCAGGACTATCCAAATATTTTGAATTCGTTTCCGGATAAATAGTAAATTCTAATACACCTAATACTAAAAAAGTATTGATAACAATTTTAACTGTTTTCTTATTGAGTAATTTTTCTCTCTTTTTCATCCTAATCACCTCCAACTATTTAATAATTTGTTCTGCACGATAATTAATGTCAATAATGCTTTTGCTTTTTTCATAAGCTTCAAACTTTTTATAATCCTTATCATCTTTATTATCATATTTAACAACTATTTTATAAATAATTTCAGATTTCGAAGGATTTCCTTTTAAAGGATAAATTCTTGACTGATTCAAAACATAATATTTATTATTATCTTCGGTAGTGATAACATCACAGTCATTCGTAGCATCTTTATCACTACTATCACATAATAATCGTTCATTACCATTTTTAAGCTCTGTAACACTTATCAAATTAAATTCCGATTGAATCGTCGCATTAAGTGTCAAACTTGTCGCAACTTCAAATTCTGTATCAATTTTTAAATAATAAGTAAGTGGTGCATTTGGTCTTTGTAACCCAGCGTCATAAATAGTCGTTCCTTCTGGAGTCTCTTCCAGTTTTGTTCCATAACCAATAACGTCTACATTAAACTTAGCTGGCTTACTTTCTTCATCGTCACCTTGCATATTTGTAATAAATTTAGAATAGGTTACTACAGTTGTAAGAAGTAATAAAACTCCCACATACATACATAACCATTTTCCTAAATTATTTTTAAATCTTTTACTATGTAGTAACCCTTTCATTTTTCTTCACCTAATTTTTCTTTTTATAATCTTTATTATATTTCTTATAACCATTAGAATTTTTATGATAATTATTTTTTCTATTCTCAGAGGACTGATAATTATTTTTTTTCATAGAAGCTTCATATTGTCTAAATTCCTCAAGTTCTTTTTCCTCTTTATATTTTCTAAACTCTTCAAGTTCTTTTTCTTCTTTATATTTTCTAAACTCTTCAAGTTCTTTTTCTTCTTTATATCGTCTAAATTCTTCTAAAGTAGTAATATTACTCATACTATTGCTCTCCTTATTGTCTTCAATTTCTTTAACCACTTCTTCTAATTGCAATTCTTCCTCTTCCTCATAATAGTTATCCTCTTGTACTTCTTCATTATCATAATAATAATCAAATGAATCTTCTTCAGTACCATTTAATTCATCATAATCTTCATCAAGCTGTAAATCTAGTTCTTCATCAAATTCACTAAATTCATCATTTTCATCAAAACCAGCAAATTTTTTATTTTTCTTAAACATTTCCAATTCCCTCTCTTCCTTGGTAAGTATCGGCTTACCATTCTTATCTAAACTTAAATAGATACAAGCTAGCACTCCTGTCACAAAAATCATACCTATAGCTACTGGGCTTCTAAAAGCACTAATAACTTTTCCACCATTATTGATGATATAAACACATTTTCCAACAATTTTATTTATAGAAAAAGGCTCATCAATCGAATTATTATTATCTCCTTTAGTTACGACTCGACCATTTTCTATTGAAACAATCCGATGAGTAACAAAATTGCCTTGCTGATCATAAAAGGTAACAATATCATTGACATGAAACTCTTTGGATTTGGTATCAATGAAAATCAAATCACCAACATGAATCGTTGGTTCCATCGATCCACTCACTACTTCCAAAGTTGAATAACCAAAAACAGTAGCTAAATCTTTTTTCATTAATTTTATAGAAATAAAACTATAAATATTAATAACCAATAATATAACCAACAAAGTCGTGAGACAAGTTACTAAAACCCTCTTTATTACTTTCATTTTTATTCCCCCTTATTTTTCTTATGGAGTACAAATATCGTCTACTTCAAACTGGAAGCCTAAATAGAAACGATATCGATCATTCAATGAATCATGAATTCGGCTCGCGTATTCTCCTATTTGTGTATCTAATAAATCATCAGACACATCACCAGTTTCAAAAGTCCATTCCCAAGCAATATACAATTCTATTTCCTCATTTGGTTTTAGAACAATAGACTGATTGCTAATATTTAATCGACTTGTTCCTCTTGTTCCTAAAGAGTCATTTGTACTCATATTTCGATAATTTTCACTATCATTTATACTAAAAGCTTTCTTATTTAATATTTCATATCGATTCTCTCCTCCAATTAAATAAGTCGCTCTTGTATCTTCTTTTGGATAGAATCTGATAACATATCCCATATTTAAACATCCTTTATTCGGAATACAAATTGTATCCTCCTTTAAGATTAAATTGGTAAGTGTTATAGTCTTATCCGTTTCATTCTTTATTTTTTCTGTATAATAACCTTTCGCACCTGGATAAATCACTTTATCTTCATTATACTTATTAAAATATTCTTCATTATGGAATAATGGAATATCCACTAACCACAATTCTTTCTTTTCAGGTTCTTTATCTTCTAAATCTTCACTATAGATAGCATATAAAGTTAAATCTTTTTCTAAATTTTTAACAATATAAGGTACAACTTTTTGATTATCAATTTCTTGTACTTCTAAACCTGAGTCAGCCATCTTATTTTCTTTATTTTCACTATAACCTAAGAATTTATAAACCTTACATGGAGCATCGCTTTCTTTATAAGGAATAACATAATCCTTTAAATCAACACTCTCATCTTTACCAAGTAAGAATGTATAGCGACTGGTAAGTAAATTGTAAATACCACCATTACCATCTAGAGTTAATACTTTCTTTTTAATAATATTTAAAGTAATTTCTAAACTTTGATTAGGTTCATTTAAAACACTTCCATAAGCACCCATCGTCACTTTAAACTTAACGGTTCCTTCTTTTAAGGCGGTTACAAGAATCGCTAAAGAAGTCGGTCCTTGTTCCGTAGTTTCTTTATAATCAAGTTTAACTAAATCCTCACCACTTATAATTTCAACTTTAATGTATTTATCTTGATCTGATTTCAAAATTAAAGTATTTCCATCAATTTCTTTTGTAACAGTTTTATCAAATAAATTTGTATTCAAAGTAATTTCTTTAAGATTATTAACGAAATCAGAATTAGATAATATCATTTGATACTCTAAACTTGGTGAAGTAACATAATAATCTTCTTTAATAAATCGAATTTGAACCACTGCTTCTTTTCCATCATAAGTGATCTTTAAAGAAGTCTCTTTATTTAAATCTTGAACATCTGGTTTAATTTGAAGCCAACCATTTTGAATAACAGTAACTTGACTTAAAACTGTATCTTCAAAAAGAGCTTCTACTTCTTTAAAACTTACCTTTTCAGTAACATCTTCTCGATTTCCATCAGAATCCATTTCATAAATTTTATATGGAATATTATGATTCTTACCAACTGATAAATCATAAGACGTTCTTTCAAATTCTATAACTCGTGTTGGTCGTTGAACATGAACTATATAAATATTTTTTTCTCCCGATTCACTGGTTACAATAATTTTTATATCATTTTTTCCTTCATTTAATGGTAAATTTTCCAAAGAATCGTATTTAACACCATTACATTCATACTCTACGGTAACTTGACTATTTGGATCTTTTTTCTGAACCTCTAAAGAAATCTCTTTCTTATCATAAGGGACAGATAAAGTATATTCGTTTAAATCTGGATTAAATTCTGGTTTTAAATTAAGTGAGGGTTCATCTTTTACCGTAATCGAATCCAATCGATTTTCATTACTTAATGGTGTTCGAAGAACATCCACAATATAATCTTTAGACTCTCCGTCCTTTTCTAAAGTAATATACACACGATTGGTACCATAATCAAGCGGAATATCATTTAAATCTGTTCGTTGGGTACACTCTTTCTCTACACCATCTATTACTTTACAAACTTTAAAAGTTACATTTAAATCTTTTTTAAATTCTGGATAAATACTAATTTTATCTTTACTAGAATCTAATTCAATTTGATAAGTTAATTGATCCTTTTTAAATAGAGAATCTAATTTCTTATAGCTATCCTTTAAACTCTCTAAAGATAAATCTGAACGGTTGATAATCACATGATAATCTCTAGAACTTCCGTCTTCAGCTGTCACTCTTATAATTATTTCATTATCCCCCAAATGAAGAGGTAAGTCGTTCAAATAATCAAAGACTTCATTTCCAACAATATATTTAACTTGAGCGTGTTCTTTGTCTTCTGGAATACCTGTTAAATTTATCTTATCAACATCACTTTTAACACTAACTCGAATGGGATCCTTTGTTTCTTTGTCAAAAGTAATATTTATATTTGGTTCAGTTTCTATTTTTTCAAGATAATTATTATTACTCTTTGGAGAAACAGGTTTAATTATATCAACAATATACGTTCTAACCACACCTGATGCACTTGTTACTAAAATCTGAACTTTATTCGTTCCTTCTTCTAATTTTAAGTCCGTTAAGCTACTAACTTTACTATTATTATAAATATAGGTTAACGTTGCATTTTGATCAGTTGTCGTTGCCGTTAAAGTAATGTACTCATCACTTTCTTTAACATAAACTTTATAATCACTATGATTGGAATCAAACGCTGGCGTAAGTACCCCTTTATTCGTTGTAATCATCATTAAAGTATTAGAATGATCTTTTGCTGCTTTATTAATAATGACAACATAAGTTCTTTGGCTACCATCTTCAGCGGTGACCGTAATTTCTAATTTATTATCTCCACTATTTAAATTCAAAGAATCCAAAGAATCAATTTTTTGACCATTAAAAGTATAAGAAATATCTTTTATTTTATCACTATTTGGAATAGCTGTAACAGCAACATCACTAACTCCAGCTCCAACATTAACATAATATGGACCATTATTCATTGGATCAAAATGAATAGGATCTCCTTTTGAAACATTTAACGTTTTTAGAGTATTATCTCCATCTAATTCTGTACTTGCTTTTTCTCGAATAATTTTCACATCATAAACACGTACACTTTTTCCATCTGGAGCAACAACTGTAATCGAAACAGTATTCACACCAACATTCAATTTTAAATCATTAAGTGAACCAACACTTTGACCATTAAAAGTATAATAAACAGTTGATTTTTTTCGATATGGAACAGCATTTAAGGTTAATTTTTCCACACTGTTTCCAACCAACAATTCATAATGTAATTTTTGTTTATCAAAACTTGGTGTTAACTGTCCTACACTGGTTTCTAATTTCTTCAAATAATTATTACTAGATTGAGCTCGATTAACGACAACTTCATAAATAGAAGTACTTCCATCTTCGGCAGTCACTACAATTCGTACAATATTTTCTCCAACGTTTAATTTAAGACGATCTAAATCATCCACAACATTTCCATTATAAAAATATTGAACGGTTGCCTTATCACTATTTGGAATCGCTGTAAAACCTAAATGCCATCTCCACCATGAGAAACCCATAGTATAATTATAGGTCGTAGAATTAAAATCAATGCTTCCATGATTCGGTTTTAATACTCTTAATGAACTATCACTACTTTTAATCTCTCCATTTGGTTCATTAGGTTGATTTGGATCTCCTGGCTTTACACTTGGACCCTGTGCCCCATTTATTACTGTTAATCGATAGATAGCTTCATATACTTTGCCATTATACTCCAAAGTGACGATGATATCAGACGTTCCAACAGCTTTACCAGTAATGGTAATAACCCCTTCTTTACTCAAATGAACACGAGCCACTTTCTCATTGCTTGATGAAACCTTCACTTCACCATCTAATCCTATTAAATCAAAGGTAATTCTTTTAATAGAAGATTTTCTTAAATCAATGGTTCCTTTTTCATCTGATAATTGGATATAACGCTTAGAATTCGTAATGGTAACCGTAGCCGTTGCTTCATATTTCTTATCATTAGCTTCTCCTGATAAAGTAATGGTCACAGTTCCCTCACTTTTAGGATTAATCACCACATAACCATTTTCTACATAACAAGTAGCAATTGTTGCATCACTTGTAGTACAAGTTAAATTTTTGGGTATAATATAATCATAGGAGTAAGAAAGTTTATAGTTCACATCACTTAAAGACATCTCAACATTATCTGAATCAAATTTCAAATATTTATTTCTAATGACTTCTTTGTCATTGGTATCAGGTTCAACAGTATGGTTGCCTTCATTTCCAAAAGGATTACCAATTTTACCAAAAAAACCAGAAGTACAACTACAACTCGTAATAAGTAATAAAATAATAATGATTATGACAATAATCATGGTTATTACTTTTCTTTTATTTAATTTTTTTTCATTCTTATCATAGTTGTTATACTCTTCAAAATCAAAACCTCTTGCCATGATCATCATCCCCCTTCAAATATTTAGTTTCCAATTAAATCTACGAACAATCATAGATTTAATTGGAAGTTAAATAACTTCCTATAACATTTCCCTACAATTATCTAAAATTTAATCCAGTATAATCTACTGTATAAGTTTTAGTATTACCATTATTATCAGCAATTTGGATTGTTGATTGTTTAGAACCTGAATCTTTTAATGCGTAAAGAATAGTTAAACTTTCTCCAGCTTTAATAGATTGGGTTTTAGTAGGATTTTGACTAAATGTTACTGTAGAATCTTGGCTAGCTTTAATAGTTACTGGATAATAATATCCTGTTCTATCAGAAGCTACACTACTGAATCCTTCATCTTTAGATGTAAAATTAATAGAACCAGTTAATGCTAATGTATCACCAGTAACTTCAGCTTTTACATTTCTAGATAAAGTTGCGTCATAACCCATTGTTTTTAATACTTTTAAATCACCAGAATCAATTTTAGTGTTAATAGTTGTAGCTAATGTTTTATTATTAGTTTTAACAGTAGCTTCATCTTGAGTTTGAGTAATAGTTACACCAAACTTAACACTAACAGTTCCTTGTTCTTGAGCAAGATAAGTATCTAAAGCATTATATTCAGCTTTATATGCAGCAATGGCATCAGCATCAGTAATAGTATCTGGTACAGGTTGTTCGAAATCCCATTTCCAAGAAATCACTAATTCTTCATTTAAAGTATGATTTGCTGGATAAACATCTTGACCATTATATAGTTTTTTTAATTCAGCTTTTAAATCATCAATACTTACGTCAGTTAAACGAGCAGTACCTCCAACAGTTAAACTAAATTTAATAGGACTATATTCATTACCATCTTTATCTGTTGTTTTAATAGTGTTTTCAACTTCAACATTATCTAACAAAACAGTATAGTTTGTTTCAGCTGTACCAGTTAATGCTAATGCATATTCTCCTTGAGTTCCTGGAGCAACTACTTTAACGCCTGGTTCACTTGATACAACAAATTGGTGATTAATATTCTCTATTTCATAAGAATCTTTGAATAAATCAATATCAAAGTTATTAAAAGCTGCTGGATCTTCTCCATTTACTTTAAATTCCCATTTAGCAACTCTAGCTTCATCTGCAAAATCAATACTTGAAATATATTTAGCATAAGTTCCACATACTGAATAAGCTGATACTAAAGCAGCAAGTAATAATCCACCTAAAACTGTCATTTTCTTTTTCATTTTTTTCACCTCCCCCTATCATCAATTCTTTATATAAACTCTTAAAAAAGGGTTTATCAGGGATTATCTTTCTAAAAAAATTTTAGAATTTTCGACTTCTTTTTTAACGGCTTCGTCGATTTTCCGAGTCATTTTTATGACTATAATTATTATTATAATGATTTTTATTATTTTGTCTATAATTTTGATTAGCTTGAGGCGGTCTAGAAGTTTTATTTGGATTATTTGAAATTCGAACTTGACCATCACGATTTCTAATCACTCTATCATTTTGAACATTATTTTTATTTACAACTCGATTTGAATTATTATTAAAATGACGTTCGTTTAAATCACGATTTGAATTTACATTTGCATTTCTAGTTGTTGGTCGAGCTATTCTTTGACTTTGATTATAATTTGAAGTGGCTCTTCTCATAGCCTCTCTTCTACGAGCTTCCAATTCTTTTCTACGTTTGTATTCTAAAAACTCAGCTCGCTCTTCTTCAACATATTTTCTATTTGATACTATAAAACCAACAACAAATATAACCGTAATGATTAAAACTAAAATAATAATAGTGGTGGTTTGAGATAAAGATTTCATCATAGAACCAATACCCGGAATTCTAAATAAATAAATTCCCTCAACATCTTTTAAACTTACCAAATTTCGATCTTGAGTTGAATTATTATCACCTTTTGTTATAAAGAAAGTCTCTCCATCTTTTATAACGATATCAATAATTCTATGAGTAGTAACTGTTCCCGCAGCATCTCTAAAAGCAATAACTTTTCCTATATCTAATTCTTCTGGATTAATTTCTTTGGTGATAATTAAATCACCTTTTTTTATTTCTGTTTCCATTGACCCAGATAACACCATAAAGGGTTTTATTCCAAAAACGCTCGGAACTTTATCTGTATTAGCTTTAGCCTGAAACATAATACTTAAATTCATAACAATGACTGGAATCAAAATGACACACGCAGCAATAACAACCCAACTACTGACTTGTTGATACCATTTCTTTTTATTCTCATGTTTCATAACTTTCACCCCCTATATTCTTATTTTTTTAAAGTTCTAACTCGAGTTAAATCCTTAGATGACCCAAACGCCAAAACACCTTGATTATTTTGATTTAAAATCAAACCATTAAGCAAATTTCGTAAATCAGCCACTTGATTGACAATATTATTATCTTCTTTTTTAGCATCATCTTTTTTACCAATATCTGTACTCTCAACAGTTTGGGAGTATTCTTCTGTTTCGGATTCGCTTGTAACATCGCCTTTTTGTTCTATCTTTATTTCGGTTGAATTTTCCTCATCTTTTAAACCAATATCTGTGCTATCAACAGTTTGAGAGAATTCTTCTGTTTCACTTTCTATTTCTGGCTCATCAGTTTTCTCTTCTGTTTTAGAAGCAACATCTCTATATTCAACTTCTCCGCAATTGCCACATACATACTTTTCTTTTTTTTCTGCTAGAAAAGTGTCTGGATTAATAACAGATACAATCCCTGCTAATTCAAAAGCATGACCTTTACTTGACTGATCTTCTAAAATATAGAGTTCACCACAAGTAGCACATATGCCTCCTGTTTTCATACACCATCCATCATCAGTTTTAGTTTCTGTATGTACACTTCCTGCTTTTAGACTATGATTGTGTGCAATATTTTCATAAATATAACCACAATCTGGACATTTTGAAATATCACGACCATCGACATTATAGGACCATTCTTGGTTACAATTGATATCCTTTTCAAGGATAATTGTTACTTCTTTACCACACTTGTCACAAATACCTGTAATGACTTTATCATGAGTATTGGTCCCTTCATTATGAATAAGGCTTTCTTTTCCATGAGTAACTTGATGATCTTTACATTCTTCTTTTACATATTTTTTATGACCACAAACACTACATTCTTGATATTTATTGCCGTCACTATCTTCTTTTACTTCTCCAAAAGAACAACTTTGCCATTTCTTTTGCTCTTCAGTTAATTCTACCTCAACAGTTTCTCCACAATTTTTACATACACCTGTTGCCTTTACAATTCTATGTTGATCAGTAGCTTCATCATATTCATATTCATAGGTAATATTTTCAACATCATGTACACATTCTTTTTCATATTCTTTATGATGACATAAATCACATTCTTTATATTTTTGACCTTGATCATCGGTTTGAACACTACCATAATTACAATTTACAGATTTTTTTTCATCTTCTGTTAATTCAAGATCAATATATTTTTTACAAACATCACAATATTGCTTTTTAGAAGAAATCACATGTTGCCCATTTCCTAAAGATTTATAAGTATATTTTATATCTCCTACAAAATTATGTTTGCACTCTTCATCTAAACTAGGGTATTGATGATGGCAATCTTTACAAACAGGAACATCTTTTCCATCAATCGACTCAATTTGCTTAGAACAAGGAATACCTTCTTTTTTAACTTCAACAACCACTTTACCACAAACACTACAAATTCCAGTTTCAACTAATTTATGAGTTTCTGTTCCCTCTATCCAAACCAAATCTTGCTTAGCATCAACAACTTTATGCTCATGCTTTCTTTCACTTTTTAAACCACAACAATCACAAATAAAATAATCTGAATCAGATGAAGCATCGTATTTCCATTCTCCAACACAATCTTTATAAAAAGTGTTTTCTATTTTATAGTTACACTTAGGATCAGCGCACGTAATCGTTTCAACTTCAAAGTGATGACCATTCATCCCTTTTCTATAGCGAATGGTTCGAATATAACGATGTTTATGATTTTCATTATCTTTATGATTATTATCATTATGAGTAGTATTAGAGGACTGATTTGAATGATTAGCGTTATTATCAACAAAATCATTATTATCATAATCATCATTATTTTGTTTTTCTTTATCTGGATAAACAAATTGATGACAGTCTTTACAAAAATTTTGATTTAATTTTAATAATGGATTATAATATCGTTCAAAATTACATGATAAAATTTCAATACTAATAATTTTTTCTTTGAGATTATTTAAACAAACCCATTTATCAATTTTTCTATGTGTTTTAGAATCAATAGCTTCATAAATGATTACTCGTTCATACTCATACATGCCTTCTTCAATCGTTAAATCCTCTTTTAGAACTTGTTCTTCTTGTGCAATCTTTTCTACTTCATTAGAAACAATTTGTTGCTTTCTAGGTCTTTCATTAGCAGGTAATCTAAAAATGTTTAATAATTCGATATTTTTTTCTCCACTTATAAAACCATTAACACAATAATCAACAATGCCATAATACTCTGCTGCTGCAATTCTAAAAGCTTTAAGTTCATCCTTATCACTATTAACCCCTTTAGCAATAAGCGCATCATTAATTGAAACACCTTTATAATCTGATAAATCAATCGAATCATAAATATTTTCTTCACTACCAAGTTTAGAATTTGTAAAATTTTCATCAATGCTTCCTTCATTTAAGTCTACATCAGAAAATTCATTACCTTGATAATAAGAGGTCTGTTCTTCAAAATCAGGAATTTCAGAAACAACATTTTTTATTGCCTCTGCTGTTTTTTTAGTAACAATAGGATTTTCTTTATTTGATGATTTAATTGCTTTGATAGATGAATCCGTTATCGCTTCAATTGATGATTCAACATTTGGATTAATAGGAGAAACATTCTGACTACAACCCACAACTGAACTAGCAGAAACTCCAAATAAAGTAGCATTAACAAAAGCTTTTTTCATTGAATTTGGAATATTATTTTTATTATCCATATATAAAACCCTTCCTTCTAAAAACATTTAAATGCCAATAACTTAGAAAGTTATTATACACATTTTTTACTAATTGTCAACATTTTTTTACACTTTTCAACATTATTTATATAAAAAATACCAGTACCGTCATATTATCCAATTTTTCTTTAATTGTCAAGGTTTAAAGAGACATTAAAAGCTAAAGGATAATATTTAAATTTCCTATCTTCTAGCTCCCAATTCCACAGTTTCAACATCTTCTAAAGAAGGTGTCGTATCTTCTAAAGGTTGCCTAGGAAAAACATCATATCTCCAAACATTCCAGTTCTCATTTAGTTTTTGTTTAACACGTTCAGAAGGAATATAAGGATTCTCATAATAAATAGTTTTAGTTTCATCTATAAATCCATATTCTAATGCTTGATTTGATTCAGATAAAGATTCTCTAAATTTAAAATCACTGTTCTCAATAGTATTTGTTTCATTTGTTTTTTCAATAAAAACTCTATAAGTAGGCCATTCCCAATAAAGAGATTCATCTTCAAACCATTCGTTTACTGTTTTTTTAGATTTTTTTCTTTCTTCAATAAATTCTTTTACTTTTCGCTCTTGTGCCTCAATTCGAGGAAATAATTTTTTTAATTCAAAAACAGTCAAATCAATGTCTTTAAAAGAATGATGACGCTTTATAAAATCGAAAAAACAATCATTAAACTGAAATTTTTCAAAATTTTCAACTTTTCCACAAGCTTCACAAGTTTTAGATATAAAGACTTTTTTAAAAAAATTATGACAATCCACTTCTTTTCGACTCGTATTCTTATATTCATGAATGTGATCACGAACTAATTTATTAGAACCACATACCTTTTCATCCAAACCGCTCTCTTTATTAAATAACCAATTTGAAGAAACATTTTCTATGCTTTCCTTTTGTTTTTTCTTCTTAAATTTTTCTTTCTTCTTATCTTTTTTTATAAACGTATTTGTTTCTAAACCTTTTTGAATATTCGAAGAAAAGTTTCGACTTAAATTTTTCAATTCATAAACTAAACTTATAATTTCTCTTTTTTCGTTCTTTTGTAAAGTCGTCTTCTTGTAATATTTTAAAATTTTTTGACTCGAAACAAAATTCATTAAAGGAAACTCTAAGATTTTATTTAAACAATGATTTATTTTTTTCAAAGACTCAAGCACATAAAAGTAATCGCTTTTTTCAAAATAATCCGTTTGAAACTCTTTGTATCTTTTTGCAAACCACACAAACATTTTTTGATTGCTATCTAAAAACTTTCTTACATCATTTCCAGTTATATCCTTTTCATTCTTTAAATCAAACTCATGAAATAAAGAAAAAATTTCTGATAAATCATTTGAAAAAATTTTTTTTGTCTCTTCTTTCTTCTTATACAAAACGTCAAATTTTTTCAATTTTAATCCTTCTTGATGAGCAATTAAAGTTGATTTCCACTGATTTAATGTGTTGAATGTAATTTTTTCAGGTTCAGTCAGAGAAAGAGCTTTACAACTTTCACAAAATGATATATCCACATAATAATTATAACGCTGAACAATTTTTTTAGCCTCTTGATGACACCTATCACAATAAGTCAAAGCGTTCTTCTTAAAAGTTTCATCTTTTAAAAGAGCAATACTTTCAGCAATCGTTTTGTCATTTTGTAAAACAGGTCTTAAAATTGTAACCAATCTTTCTAACATGTCGCTTACTTTTAAAAGATCTTGTATCATAGGAGCAAGATTTTTTTTCACTAAAGAATTTTCATTTAATTGTTCATAAGCCTCCACTACTTTTTCTAATGATATACCAACCTCTACAATTCTACTTACCTTTAAATTCTTAAAATTCACTTCATCATATTTAAAATAGCTGTTTTTATAAAAAGAAGAAACGGATGCATAAAAATGAGCTGTATTTTGAATCTCTGAAATTGAACGATTATAATAGTCCATCATTTTTTCTTTTAAAGTATTATTTTTTAATGAACGAATAACAGATAAAATAGGTGCCTCACTAACCACAAATTTATCCAAAAGTTTATTTAAATTCGTTAAAGATCCAACCATATTCTCAGATGATTCCAACATAGTGTTAAATAAAGTTTCTTCGAAATAAGTACTTTTCATACTTTCCATATCAAACACTTCCCCCTTAACTTGAGAAAGTATTCTAGCATCTTTATTTCATTTTGTCAAATTTTACAAAATCCAAATCCCTTTTCACTTAACAAATCCATTAAAAACAGTTTTAGTATCTCGAACCGCAATAAAAGGACATGGGTCATTTTTCTTAATCAAAGTAATTAATTTATTTAAATTCTTATTATTAATTTGAAAATAAAGCATATACCTTTTATTTCCTTCGTAATCATCTTTTAAATCAATAACCGATACACGGTACCCATGTTTTCTAACTAAAGATAAAAGTTTCTTATTTTCTTTATTAATCACCACTTCTAATCCCACAATTCCTTTAATAAAACGATTAGAAACATAAGAACCTAGAAGCGTTCCAGTCGCATAACCAAGAGAATAAGAAATAGGAATCATAATACTTTTAACATCCGTCACTAAAGCTTCTCTAGCAATAATAAACCAAATAAACACTTCAAAAAAGGCTAAAATTGTCATAACAACCGTTTTTCCTTTAACCATTAACATCGTTCGAACTGTGCCAATTGAAACATCCAAAATACGAGCAAAAAAAATTTTCAAACACAAAAATAGCATAAAATCACCTAAAATTATTATTTCCTAAAACTTTGAAAACCATTATATATTTTTTAATTAAATTAAAAAAACAACTAAAAACACGAAACAAACTTTTCCTTTAGACAATAATTATCAATTTATAAACGTCAGAAATTAAATCATTTTAAAAATTTGCTATAGTAAAAAAGTGTGAATAAAAAAGGGAGTAATGAAAATGGTTATTTTTGTTATTTATGATAAACAAAGAGTTACAGAATTTAAAAAAATAATTGCAAACATTATGGAAAACCAAAAAGAAAAATACAAAATTTATACTTTTAAGAACGATGATTTAGAAATGGAAAATAGGATTCATGGTTCAGGGCGAAAAATTTATCTCTTAAACACTGAAATGAATGGATTAAAAATAGCCAAGCAAATAAGACAATTAGGAGATTGGCACAGTCAAATTATTCTTTTAACCAATAAAGAAACCAAAGAAGCTGTAAAAAGTCGAAAACTACTCATGTTAGATGCCATCAATCTAAATACCTCCGATAAAACTCAAATCATAGCAGATATCAAGCTAGCCCTTCATATACTAAAACATCAAAAAACATTTAAATTTTCTTATAATAATGAATACTATCAAATTCCACACGATGATATTTTATATTTTGAAAAAGACTTAAACGATAATTATGTTTCCATTATTACTACCGATAACATCTATCGTATTAAAGAAAGTATAAAAAAGATTGAATTAAAACTTATAAACGCTTCTTCATTTTTCAAAACACATCAAAGTTGTATCGTAAATCTTCAAAAAATTATAAAAATAGATTTTAATACCAACATGATTTACTTTAAAAAGAACAAAACCAATCTTTTATCTAGAAACAAGAAAAAAGAATTAAAAGAAAAATTAGAAGAAGAAAACAATTATGAAACCGTTTAAACCGAATTTCATCAGGAACAAACCAAATCTCATCAAAGCATAGGCTTATAAAAAATTTTATGATAATCTTAATACAGTTCGAAAGTGAGGTGTTGTGTGTTGCGTAGTAGAGTTAAATGGTTTAAGGATGAAAAAGGTTACGGATTCATCAAATATACCGATGAAGAAGATATTTTCGTTCACTATTCATCAATTGTTCAAGAAGGATATAAAACACTCAAAAAAGATGAAGAAGTTGAATTTGATTTACTAGAAACTTCAAAAGGCTATCAAGCAATCAATACAAAAAGAATAGAACATATATAAAAAAATAAAATTACTAAATAGAAAACTTAGTAATTTTTTTTACTTTAAAACCAAATTTACATATCTTAAAAATAAGAAAACGCTTCATTAAGAAACGTTTAAATCATGATTAGTTTTCTTGATAAAATTTTCCCAAGACCAAGAAGAAACCTCTGGCATATCTACACCATGTTCTTTGATATAATCAGAATGTTTAACCAACATATTTTTGCAATATTCTAAAAGATAGCTACTTTTCTCTTCAAAATTAGACAAATGATTTAATGCCAACATCACCAAGTGATAGCGATCCACTTCATTTAAAACTCTCATATCAAAAGGTGTGGTAATACTTCCCTCTTCATTATACCCACGTACGTGTAAATGATTATTATGACGACGATACGTCAACTCATGAATTAAATTCGCATAGCCATGAAAAGCAAAGATAATAGGTTTATTTCTAGTAAAAATCATATCGTAATCGTGATCACTTAAACCATGTGGATGCAAGGTATCCGATTGTAACTTCATTAAATCCACCACGTTAACAAATCGAATCTTAATTTCTGGTATAAATTCTCTTAAAATACTTACCGCCGCCAGGCCTTCAAGCGTAGCCATATCCCCACAAGTAGCGATAACTAAATCTGGAACATAACCATAATCATTACTAGCAAAGCCCCAAATGCCTATACCTTTAGCACAATGCTTTGAGGCCTCATCCATTGTAAGCCATTGTGGTTTTGGATGTTTACTAGCTACTAACACATTAATATAATTTTTGGTTCCCATAATATGATTAAAACAAGAAATTAACGTATTGGCATCCGGTGGCAAATAGATACGCACAATATTGGCTTTTTTTGTAATAATATGGTTTAAAAAACCAGGATCTTGATGGGTATAACCATTGTGATCTTGTTGCCAAACATGACTGGTTAATAAAATATTTAAAGAAGCAATCTCTTTTCTCCATGAAATATGTGAAGCCATCTTAAGCCATTTAGCATGTTGGCTTACCATAGAGTCAATCACTCGAATAAAAGCCTCATAACTATGAATAAAGCCGTGCCTTCCAGTGAGTAAGTATCCTTCAAACCATCCTTCACAAGCGTGTTCGGATAAGAAAGAATCCATCACTAAACCGTTTGGTGCTAAAAATTCATCATTCGCTTTAGTCGTTACCATCCATTTACGTTTTGTGACATCAAAAACTTTCATTAAACGATTCGACAAAGCCTCATCTGGACCAAAAATTCTAAAGTGGTTCTTTTCAAGATTTTCTGAAATAATCGCCTTAATAAAATTCCCTAACTCTAACATATCTTGAGCGATAACCTTTCCAGGAAAATCCACCGATACCCCAAATTGTTTAAAATCTGGAAGTTTTAAAGGTCGTAATAAATGACCTCCATTCGCATGTGGATTACACCCCATACGTCGATTTCCTTCTGGAGCAAGAGCTTTTAATTCAGGCATCAATTGTCCACTTTCTAAAAATAATTCCTCAGGTTTATAACTTAAAAGCCAATCTTCTAAACGATTTAAACTTTCAGGATGATCTTTAGTCACTTCAATAGGAATTTGATGGGCACGAAAACTTCCTTCAATTCTTTTCCCATCAATCTCTTTAGGCCCTGTCCAACCTTTTGGTGTTCTTAAAACAATCATCGGCCACATAGGTCTTGAAACATCCTTTTTTTCTCGAGCTTTTCTTTGAATCTCTTTAATTTTTAAAATAACCGTATCCATAACGGTGGCCATATCTTCATGTAAAATCATAGGTTCTTCCCCATTAACATAAAAAGGTTCCCAACCACAACCTCTTAAAAAGGCATCCAATTCAATATCAGAAATTCGTGATAAAACCGTTGGATTTGAAATTTTGTAACCATTTAAATGCAAAACAGGCAACACCGCTCCATCCGTCATAGGATTTAAAAATTTATTAGAATGCCAACTCGTTGCTAAAGGTCCTGTTTCAGCTTCCCCATCGCCAATCATACACGTAGCAATCAAATCTGGATTATCAAAAACAGCACCAAAAGCATGTAAAAGACTGTACCCTAATTCTCCACCTTCATTAATAGAGCCAGGTGTTTCTGGTGTTGCATGCGACCCAATCCCTCCAGGAAAACTAAACTGTTTACACAATTTTTTTAATCCTTCTAAATCTTCCGTAATATCTGGATAAAATTCACTATAACTTCCCTCTAAATAAGTATTTGAAACGAGAGCTTGTCCACCATGTCCAGGACCACAAATATACATCATATTTAAATCGAATTTTTTAATAACTCGATTTAAATGCACATATAAAAAATTTTGCCCTGGAACCGTGCCCCAGTGTCCGACTAACTTTGATTTAATATCCTCAAAACTTAACTTTCTTTGCAACAATGGATTATCCTTTAAATAAAGTTGAGCAACACTTAAATAATTCGCCGCTCTAAAATAACGATCCATTAAAGAAAGACTTTCATTTGATAATGTTTTCTCTTGCATAATCAATCCCCTATTCTTACGTTTCTATTATACTATGAAGAATAGAAAATAGCAAAAAGAAATCCACTTATCCCACTAAAATATCCCCACTTATTGTTTTGATCTTCAAAGGAATGAATGAAGAATCTTGAGAGTGAATTTCAAGATTACCACTTGTACTTTTGGCATCAACATAAATACGAGTTCCCTCTCTTATTTCCACGTCTCCACTCACCGTTTCTATGAAGCTCTCCGCTTCTAAAGTTAAAAAATCAATTAAAACCTCTCCACTCGTAGTAGAAGCCTGAATCGTCTTATTTATAGAATGAATATTAATATCTCCACTAACTGTTTTTAACAACACATCTAAAACCGTACCAATAAAAACCTCTCCACTTATACTTTCAATAGAAACCTTTGAAGCATGATTGACGGATACATCTCCACTTGTCGTTTTAACTTCTATATCTAAAGAAGAAAAATTCTCTACATCAACCTCCCCACTCACTGTATGAATAAACAGATCTTTATTAAAATCATGAGGTAAATAAACCACAACCTCTTCTTTATGACTACAAAAACCAAAACAACCATACTTTCGATCATTTTTATTAATTTCTAGTGTTTGCTTATTTATTTCACTTGTTGCTTGATCATTAGAACTATAAATTAAAACTTTTACAGAAGAAGCTTCGTGATTTAAAACGCGCACATCCGAATAAGTACTCAAAATTTTAATAGTGTCAAAAGTCGAAACATCATAATCCTTTTCTAAAACCAAATGACTTTCTTCAGTAAAAAAAGAAAAAAACCAATCTTTTTTACTCATCGCAAAAATCATAAAAACAAGGAGCCCTAAAGCAAGAAAAGCTAAAAATCCTACTAAAACATATTTAAGTGTCTTTTCCATTATTGCTCCTCCTTCATTTTTAAAAGAATATGAATAATTTCTATAACTAATGCATAGACAACCCACAATATCCAAGTCAAATGCCAGGCTTTAGTAACAAAACTCATAATTAAATAAATAATCGTAAAAAAGATAGACACCAATTCATCGTATTTTTTATAAACTTCGTTTACTTTTTTTTCTTCTTTATGATTTTTAGATAGACTCACAAAATAAAAAATAAGAAGACAAGTTGGAATAGCACAAATAAATAAAAAAATACTTCCTACTAAATTTTCTCCTATAAACGGAAGGGGCTCCGCAATCGTAACCCATATAAGCGCTAAAAAATATAAAAAGACACTTAAACTAATCACCAAAGCGGTCTTTTTTTTATTTTCTTTTACTTCAACTGAATCTTTTATTGCTTTTTTTCCAGTCAATAGCTCCTCACTACTAATATTAAAGAGCTGACATAAGGGTATAATTTTATCAAAATCGGGTTGACTTTGATTCGTTTCCCATTTTGAAATAGTTTGACGCGAAACATTTAACTTTTCGGCCATTTCTTCCTGACTCAAATTTTTCTTTCTTCTAAGTTCATATAATCTTTCTCCTAACATAAACATTTCTCCTTCACGAATAAAACGATATAACAAAAAGTGAGTGCATACCAGAAACTCAACTTGGAAATTTAGCAACCAAACTTAACATTTCCCTAAAAAGTAAGAAAAAAGTCATTTTTGACTTTTTTTCTTTTTCTCTTTTTTTTCTTCTATTTTTACTTCTTGTAAACTTATTTTTTCTAACTTTTCTAACAAAATTTTATATTGACGACGTTGATAATAAAAGCATCCTCCAACTAATAAAGTAATCCACACAAATAACATATTATTAGAAAATTGAAAAGGTTCTTTCTTATTCATTTCTTTAAAAACATCATAACGTTTTCTTTTTTTAGTATCATAAAGACTTTTAATTGCACTTTTAATCTGTTCATCATATGCCGTAGTATAACCTTTAAAAAATTGATCTCCAATAACAACAAATGGAACACCATCAGAAGATTGATTTAAAAAAGTTGACACTTGTTGAAATAAAGTAGCATTTTCTTTATTCTCCCAAACTTCGTAAGAAACCAAATTAAAATATTTACCATACTCTGGTACAATACTATATAAAAAATTTAAGAACGCTTTACAATAAGCACAACCATGTCCCCTAAAAATATAAATGGGAATTTTATCTTCACTCTCTTGATATTGACTTAAATCATGCTCGATTCCTTCTGTAGTCAAAACTTGCTCCAAATTTTCTGTAACATATTTAGATGCGTTAACTTGAAAAGGGATGCAAACAAGCATTAAAGAAATTAATAAACCTAATATTTTTCTCATTTCAAACTCCTTACTCTATTACTGTACCATATTTTTTCACGAATTACTATTATCTTTCCAAATATATTGTATAACACCATAATAAATCAGTACAAAAATAATTTCTGAAAATAATTTGGCCATAAAAAGAGGCAAATGAAAAAGTTGAATCAATAAAAATAATAAAACACTTTCACCAATTAAAAGACTTCCTATCACTCCAAAATATTTTTTGGCTTCTTCATTAAACGAAACATAATGACTTCTTTTTTTGTAAAAATCAAGAAGAGAACTAATAAGACGGGCAAATAGGTTAGCAAGAATAAAATGATTATTAGAAAATAAAGTTAAAATCAAAAATAAAAAATAATCCATCCCAAAACTAATTAAAGAAACTTTTTCTCGGAACGACTTTGTCGATTCAGCATAATCTTCTATTTTCTTCTCAACAACATCTAGCGAATTCGATCCATGAGAAGAAGTAAAAAGAAGATCATGAATAGGAACTTGATTTTGTTTACATTTAAGATTAATATTCATAAAATAAGAAGAACGACTTCCTGAAACTGTATTTAAAAAATCAATCAATTCATAACGAAAACCTAAAATTTTACTCTTAACGATTTTTTTCTCATTCTCTTTCTTTCCAATAACTAATGTATTCATTTTTACAAAAGCCATTTTACAAACCGTATCAAGTTCCGAAATTAAAAATCCATCCTCCCAATCAAAAGTCATAATAACCGTATTCTTATTATAATGCTCTCGAATATATTTTAATGCTTCTTTAATAGAAGCGCCTTTTCCTACATTATTTTTATGGGTTATGACTTTAGCAAAAGACTCCATTTGATGAAAATAATCATTTTCATTCTCGCCATTCCCATCATCTATAATAATAAGTTTGTACTGATTAAAAACCAATTCTTTAATAAAATCTAAAAATTTTTGATTGTCTGCATATATAGGAAAAACAGGTAAAATAATAATTTTATTTTCTAACACCAAACATCACACTCTTTTCTTTATTATACAATATTAAAATAAAATTAACTATCTATTTTTTATTTCATAAGTTATAATAAAGAAAGAAAGAAAGAAAAGAGGAAAAGTTTATGACATTTGATTCTTTAAATAAATATAAAAACATCTACATGATTGGTATTGGTGGAGTCAGTATGAGTGGACTAGCAGAACACTTATCTCATTTTGACTTTAAAATAAGTGGTAGTGATGCCAAAGAAAGTGATAACACTAAACACTTAAAAACGTTAGGCATACAAGTAGAAATAGGTCATCATCCTGAAAAAATGGCTCAATCAGATTTAGTCGTTTACACCGCCGCCATTCCTATTAATGATCCTGAATTCTTATACGCTAAAGAAAATAATATTAAAATGATGGAAAGAAGTGAATTTTTAGGAGAACTCACTAAAAGTTATAAAGAATGTATATGTGTAAGTGGTACGCATGGAAAAACCACCACCACGTCTATGATTTCATCCGTTTTTTTAGAAGCCAATTTAGACCCAACCATTTCCGTAGGAGCATATTTAAAAAACATTAATGGCAACAATCGAACCGGACAAAGTGATTATTTTATCTTAGAAGCTTGTGAATACGTCGATTCATTTTTAAAATTTTATCCTAATACTGAAATCATTTTAAATATTGATAACGATCACTTAGATTATTTTAAAAATATAGAAAACATCAAAAAATCTTTTAACCTATTTATCAATCGCATGGATAATAACGGTATGCTAATTGCTAACAGCGACGATGAAAACACCAAAGAACTCATTGGCCAAAACAAAGAAAAAAGAAACATTATAACGTACGGAATTAAAAGTGAAGCGGATTTTAAAGCAACGGAAATAAACCAAAACAATGAAGGTCAATTAAGCTTTAAAGTATTAAAAAATAATGAAATGTATGAAGAATTTACTTTAAAAGTCCATGGACAGCATAATATTTTGAACGCTTTAGCAACCATTGCTACTTGTGATTATTATAAAATTGACAAAAAATATATCAAATCTGGCATTGAATCTTTTACGGGTGCCAATAGAAGATTTGAAAAAATTGGAGAATATAAAGGTATTCCCGTGTACGATGATTACGCTCATCATCCAACAGAAATAAACGCGACTTATCATTGTAGTGAAGAAATGAAAAAAAATCAAACTTGGGCTATCTTTGAACCACATACTTACTCAAGAACTGAAGAACATTTAGAAGAATTTGCAAAAGTTTTAAGCCAATTTGATCATATTCTATTAGCTGAAATCTACGCCGCTCGAGAAGAAAATAGTCATAACATTTTTTCGAAACAATTGGAAGAATTAATAAAAAAAGACAACCCCAATTGCCTTTATTTAGAAAACTACGATAAAATCATTGATTATTTAAAAAAACACGTAAAAAAAGACGATCTTATCATTACAATAGGAGCTGGAACAATCAATAAAGTAGGTTATGCTTTAATTGAAAAAAATTAGACAAAACTTAATGTCTAATTTTTTTATCCAATCAAAAACCTAGGACGAATTTCTAACCGTCCAGAAGCATAACCAGACCCAGAATAGCCATAATATGTAACATATGAAAAGGATTCTCTTGAAGAAACATCTTTTAACCAACAATTAAAAAGATTATTATTATAACTATTAATAAACTCAGGTTTTAATTGAAAGAGAGCGTATTGTCTATTATCTATACCTGTATCATAATAACTTGAAGAGGTAACATTTACACCATAAACATTTGCTTCACTCATTAAATCGCACTTTCTTGTATACCACGCCCAATTGTCGGAGGCTCCTGTTTGTTTTTCTCCTGTTTGATTAATAGCTGTTGTATTTATTCTATTAGAAAGTATATTTCTATACTCTAAAACATGATTGCCAAATGCCTTTCCTATTATACCATCTTCTGCTATTAAACTAGGTAAGGTTTCGGTTGCCATTTTACTTCCAGCATATCCACCTTCAGTAGTATTTGTGATGTTCATGGGTGCATTCATAAGGGGAACCGCTGGTATAATGGTGGCATGATGTTTTTCTAAAAAATGAATCTTAAACTCTCCACCACTATTTAAATAATTATCAATGTCTGCTATTAACCATGTGACATCGTTAGCATTAATATAATCTCCGACATAAATGTCTTCAAAACTTCCATTGGCTATTCTAGTATAAAGACTTCCATCTGTATAATAACTGGTTATATCTTTTCCTCGATACGTATTTCGATGTAACGCTTTTCCTGCTTCAATGTATTTATTGTATTCTTCTTCACTTAATCCACTTGTAAACTCGACGTTGCATTTTGATTCACTGCTGACATTGTTTAATACTAAGTTCCAATTGTTATAATCCCATTCCCCAAACGTTCCATTTGTACAATGCACATTTGTTTTATATAACCCTCTTTCTGGAATACTTTCACTTTTTTTATCATCTACGACAACACTTAATAATTTGATATCGTAACCAAAATCTGGAATTCTTCCTTTTAATATATTAAAGCTTTTCTTTTCTTCATAGAAAGCAAACGTTTTATATAACGTGATACTTCCTATTACTAAAAGTATTCCTAATATAGAATAAATGATTTTTTTATTCCTTTTATCTTTGGTAAACCTTTCTAGTTGGTTATTAGTTTCTAATAACCCCCCCCCCATTCTTAAATTTAATCTTTTTCATTTTCTTCTTTCCTTCCTTATTAAATTTATTTTATAACCAAACAAGTTCTTTACCTTATTTGTATTTCAATTATAAGTCACTTACCATTTTTTGACAAGAAAAAAAGATTTAACGTTTTAAATCTTCTTCACTATGATTCAATTTAATATGTTTTTCTTTCTCAAGAATAACATCCTTAATTTCTTGAATTTCATAATCTATACTTTTAATTTCAGAAATATAATCTTCCGAATTTACTCCATTAGGTGCATTCATAACCATAACATGAAGTTCATTTGATCTTTCATTTTTAATTGCAATCATTTCCTTTAATTCTTCTAAAGAATGACTATACAAATATTCATAATTAAGAATCCAACCAAAACTATTTATCATTTTTACATCTATTGGGTCATTTATAAAAATAGACTCATTTAAATTAAACTGTTTTTTGTCAAAATTTTCAGGAAAAACTTTATCCATTAAATTAGTCGGAAAAAGGCCATAAATAGACTGAATGGATAAAATATCTCTTTTTTGAACATAAAGCCCATCATCATCAATTAATTTCATAAAAATCCTCCTTAATTAATTAAATATACATTACAATTCTTTAATGTATTCCAATAATTTTAAAAACATCCTTACATAGATGCTCTCTAATCCATCTTTTTTTAATTTTTTGATACGAACTCTTTTTCTTCTGATATCTAAATCACTAAAGAAAACTTGAGCAATTTTATCTTTCAAACGGGTTTCAATTTGTAAATCACTAATAATGGAATCCACTTCTTCATTAATAATACGTACCGCATCAATCTCAATATCTTTTCCTTTACAATTAATGGTCAATTGACCATTTGTTGGCACATTCTTAACTTCAACAATAAAATCATTTTCATCTATATAACACGTTGGAATCACGATATCTTTATTAACATATACAATGACATCATCTGCTTCCCTCGTATTTCTAAAGCGAATTTTATAATCTCGATTTGGAGGAATAATTCCTGTCTTGCCTTCAACTGGATGAACAATCAGTGTATAGTTATTTTGTAAATAATTGTAATCAATATGTGTCATAATATAATAACCTTTTTCATATAAAGAAGAATACCCGTCATCTTCATAAAGCTTATAAATATTACTTTTACCAGGAAAAACATGTATTTCTAAAGCTTTTGGTGGATTGGTAACATTAATGTTTTCTTCCAAAAGAGCCAAAGGAATAATGGCTCCAGATCTTGCAAACACTGGAAAATCTTCATCTTTATAAAAAGCCATATATCTTTTATTTCCTGGAAACTTCTTACCAGTATTAAAATCATACCACATGCCATTAGGTAATAATAATTTTTCAATAGCACGGTTCATAATTTGATCTTTTTTCTCCGTAATAGGAGCTACAAATAATTCTGTTCCAAATGTATATTCATTTTTATAAACAGGTTCATCATAGACCTCTGGTTTTTGATAATATAAAGGCTGAACCAAAGGTAAACCAGTGGTATGATATTTATAAGCCTCACTATATAAATAAGGAATCAAACGGTGTCTTAAAATACAATAATCCCTTACAATATTAAGCGTTTGAACTCCCCATCTCCAAGGTTCTCTTTTATAATAATGGCCAAATTTAGCACTAAACCGAAAAATAGGACTAAAAGTACCGAGTTGAACATAACGTAAATAAAGTTCTCCATCTTCAATACCGTCTTGATACCCTCCAATATCATGACTCCACCAAGAAAGTCCAATGTTACTGGCTGTTGAATTATAAAAAGGAAGAAGTTTAAGCGTTTCCCAACTCACACGAGTTTTTCCAGAATAATAAATAGGTAACCGATGAGAAGCAACAAGTCCATTTCGACTTAATAGCATCCCACGTTGATTAGCATACTTCTTATAATCATTAAAATGATAGTAATTTAAGGCATTGAGTGTAGCCATATCTTTTTTGTTATAATAATCTAAAAAATAGAAATCAATACCTAAATCGTTTAAAGGATGGATTAAATTATAAAAATATTCTTTTATAAAACGTGAATCAAACGCATTAAAAGGAATATTTACTTCATCTGTTAAATTTAAATCCTCTTTAATTAAGGAATAGTTTTTTTCTTGCTTACTCACACCTTCACTAGGATCCAAAGTAACGCCAATTCGAACACCTCGTTCATGCATATATTTTACAAATTCTTCAGGATTTGGAAACAAACTCTCACTAAACGTATAGCCAGTTTTAATCAAGTCCGTTTTCCTATGCCAATGATTTCCTAAAAGCAACACGGAATAAGGAATACGATAACGAGCAAAATCTCCTAAAAGTTTTTTAGTATCTTCAAAACTATAAACATCATCTTTATTCCACCAAATTCCTAAAGCATAACGAGGAATTAAAGCGGGTCTTCCTGTTAACATAAAATAATCTCTTAAACAAAGACCAAAATCTCTTCGATAAATAAAAAGATAAGTATCAATTCGTTTAGTGCTTGGTTTTATTAACGCTCCATTCTCATCAATAATAAGTGAATCCGAATCATCTAAAGAAGCAAAGCCATCCGTAGAATAAAGACCTTTATTAAAAGTAGTTTTAGTACTATTTTCATCCAAACTAACACTGGTTCCTTTAAAATTTCGGGCTTCTGGATGATTAAAATACCACATTTTATCTGTATTTTGGAGCACTACTTTTAAATTAGCATCTGGAGCAACAATACTGGCTTGAAAAGGCTTTTCTTTAGCATATGTCATCTTAAAATATTTTGTAGAAACTTCCAAAAAGCGTTGATCTTCACGAACTTCATAAGCAGGAACAGGAAAATCACGATTAATGACTCTTTGCGTTAAAGCATCAAAAAACACACCTGTTTCACTATATTCAAATCGAATCAAACGTTCCGTTAAAATGGAAATACGGTATTTTTCTCCCTTAAAAACTACATTATCTTTAGCTTTATTATGAGAATAATCTACTTTAAAATGTTCATCCATCTTACTATCACCCTTTATTATTTACCTATATTTTAACATACTAGAAAAAACAAAACAACCAAATAGAAGACTGAAAAAACATTATTTTTTTATTCAAGTATAATATGGGTTACAAATTGATCTGAGGTTTTAGAGAGATTAACAATATAGTAATACTTATCAGTATATCTTGTTAAATCTATAACAAATGATTGATTAGAAGGGATATTTATGTTATTTTTAAGCTCAGACTCAGAGGGATATAATCCTACTATTTCATTTACTGTACATCCATATAAATTAGTAACTCGCATTAAAAAATTTAAAAAAAACTTTTTAAACAAAATCATTGAATTGTTAAATAATAAATACCATTTTTGTATAAAAGCGTTTCAAAGGTATTATTTTTTATAATAAAATTTTTATTGTCAATAGTTGCAGAAAAATCAGCCGTTTTATTTTGGTAAGATGTACTTCCATTAATGGTTATTTGGTGACCTTGTATTACTCCAGTTACAGACTTTGAAATACTTCCTTGATATTCTCCTGTTGCCATCTCGCTTTTAATTAATTTGCCGCTAGAATCGTACAAATTTACTGTTACTTTTGGATAATAAGCATTTACCATTTCCGCTTTAACATACCCTTTGAAAGTAATAAATTCTCCACTTAATTTGTTATTTTCAACTTTCACTTTACTAGAGGTATCATAATAACCCGCTGCTGGTATCGTTACATAGGTATAAGTTGCATCACTAGTGGTTGTACTAGCTGTTACGGTAGCTCCTGCTTTATTCGACATACTTCCTGTTATTTTATTTCCTTTTACATACGCTGTTTTTCCACTTAGTATTTGGTTAGCTATAGCGTTCGCATCACTGGTAAAAGTTCCTGTTACTCCGAAGATTTCTACTCCATTTTTAATATTGGCTGCTTTTAAATCTGCATCCCCTAATATCGTTTGATTTTCACTTAGATATTGGCCTTTACTTATCGTTTGATTATTGACTCCAGGAGTATACGTTGTACTTCCTTTACTTCCAATACTTCCGGTTATCTTATTTCCTTTTACATACGCTGTTTTTCCACTTAGTATTTGACTCGCTTCAGCGTTTGCATCACTTGTAAAAGTTTCTGCTACTCCAAACAAACTGATTCCACTTTTTATATTACTGGCTACTAGATGAACATCTCCTTTAATAATTTGGTCTCCATTTAGATATTGACCTGAAGAGATGGTTTGATCTGTTGTTCCTGGAATATAAGTTTGGGCTTCTTTTCTTTTGATACTTCCCGTTACTAATTTTCCTTTAGCATAACCAGTACTTCCTTCTAACATTTCTGTACTGGTAACACTTCCACTTGTTTTATATTCTTTTAATTCACGATATAATTTATCTAGTGTTTCAGTTAAATTCTCGGTTACGCCCTGATTATCATACGTGACCTCATGACTTGTTATAGCTCTTACATTTACAACTCCTATAACTAATCCAATTCCTAGTATTCCTAGTAATTTTTTAGTTTTCCTCTCTTGTTGGTTATTAGTTTCTAATAACCCCCCCCCCATTCCTAAATTTAATCTTTTTCATTTTCTATCTCCTATACTATAATTAAATTATAAGTTATTAAATTTTACTTTTCAATATTTTTCTATTAAAATAAAACAAAAAAAAATTAAAGGAGACTTAAAATATGAATAATACTTTTCCTTACAGTTTAGATAATAAAAGATACCATACTTTAAACTATTATTATCGCTCTCTCTTTCATCAAAAAGTATTTAAAGTTAGTTTAAATGCAAATTTTTCTTGTCCCAATTTTCAAAATGGTTCAGGTTGTATCTTTTGTGCTCATGGGAGCAACGATTACGATATCAATCAAAATAAATCTTTAATAGAACAATTCTATGAAGTTAAAAACATCACAGAACAGAAATGGCCCCATGCCCTTTACATTGGTTACTTTCAAGCCAACACCAATACTTATGCCCCTCTAAACATATTAAAAGAAAAATACGAAAGTATTCTGAATTTACCAAACGTCATTGGATTATCCATAGCTACACGTAGTGATGCCATTTCTAATGAAGTCTTAGATTATTTAACCGATTTAAATACAAAAACGTTTTTAACTATAGAACTAGGTCTTCAAAGTAGTAATGAAAAAACATTAAAACTGATTAATCGAGGACACGATGTCCAAAATTTTATAGAATGTGTTCACCGCCTAAAAGAACGAAACATAAAAGTTATTGCTCATATCATTAATGGTCTTCCAAACGATACCAAAGACGATATGATAAAAACCGCTCGATTATTAAATGATTTAAAAGTAGATGGCGTTAAAATTCACATGCTTCATATATTAAAAGACACCCCTTTAGAAAAACTTTACCAGATAAAACCCTTTCACATTTTAACAAAAGAAGAATACATCGATATTGTGATTGAACAATTAGAACGTTTAAGTCCAGACATCGTCATTCATCGTATTACAGGTGACCCCAACACCCAAGAACTCATCGCCCCAACATGGTTAATAAAAAAATTCACCGTATTAAACGACATCGATAAAGAAATGAAAAAAAGAAACACCTATCAAGGAAAAAAACTTATAAACAAGAATTAATAATAATTTTTTCTACTTTAAACCCCTTTAATTGAGCATTTAACCCTTGTTCTTCATCAAAACTTAATAAATATCGAATGTTTTTATTCACAAAAGATTTAATATCACTTTCAATTTGAGTAGCATTAATACTACTACATAAATCTTTAGAACAGACTCTCAAAATTTTATCAATCAAATGATTATCATAGATATAATTCAGTAAATCCTTTGAATTAACATTCTCTAAAACAATTTCTTCAGAACAATTGGTTTTACTATATGCATTAAAAACATTTAGTGAAAAACAGGTCACTAAAAGAAAAGAAATAAAAAGTTTTTTCATCACTACCACCTACTTTTAGTATGAAAAATTTTTCTATTTCTACTAGCCTTTTTTTATCCAATTTTTGGTAAATATTAATTTAAATACATAATATCAATATCAACGTCTCCCATTATACCATTAACTTTTCCATCTTGACACAATTGCCAAAACGTATACTTGCCTTCATAACTTGATTTTTTTGAAAAATCATTCACATAATGAGCAAGCCAAGTATCAAATTCTGTGGGCAACCATAACTTTTCTAAATAATTTTTACTACTATATAATAGGCCATCATACCCTTGTTCCTTAACGGTATTTAAAAAAGTAGTCGCCATATCCGTTAATCCAAAAAAACTTAAATGATATTGATTAAAAGAATTCCAATTTTCCCAATCAAACGCAATAGGAAGTGAAACTTTATAATCTTTAATTTGTTCTATAACCCATAAAGCCTCTTGTTTAGCAAGTTCATTTGAATTGGCATAGGAATAAAAATAAATCCCCACTTCAATGCCATAACGATTTGCTTCTTCTATATTACGTTTAAAATATTCATCGACAAAATATTCTTTACCAGTTCCTCTGGTTCCTCCAACTCGAATAAAAATAAACTCTACTCCCGCATTTTTTAAAGCTTCAAAATCAATTTCTCCTTGCCATTTAGAAACATCAAGCCCAATTTTAGTCCATTCATTTTTATGAGTCGCGACAACATCACTAAAAAGAGTTCTTTTTCTTGGCGTATTACTTGAACTCGTACTAGGTTTCTTTGGCTCCTTCACATAAAGTGTAAAATTTTGTTTGGTGGTATTTCCACTTCGGTCTGTGGCAACAAATTCCAAAGGATAACTCCCAACTGTATGAACATCATAACTCCCTATAACAGAACAGGTTGGGTGAGAATCTTCATTATCACCACATAAAATCTTATCTGTTAAAGGCACAGTATCTCCTTTTTGGATACTATAACTACTATTAAGCCATACCACTGGTGGAACGTTATCCACAACTTTTATTTGATAACGATAAGAAACAACAATGCCATCGTCATTTTTAAACGTAAAAGCTACATCTTTCTCGCCAAGAGAAGTCGAATCAATCACATAATCGTCCAGAATTTCTCCATTAATACTCAAAATAAAATCCGAAACTTTTTTACTTTCCGTAAATGGAAGCGTTAAATCTTGAGTCAAGGTTACTTCAATCTTAGCATATTTAATCCTTAAATACTGAATAAGACGTTTTCCCAAAAAGAGAGACAGTCCTATCAAAATGATAAGCCCTATCATTATTAGAATGATTTTTTTCTTTTTCATGAATACCTCCTAATCAACAATTTCAATATCTTTTAAAATAGCCTTATACTTAAGTTCTTCTACTTCTCTACTTTCTAAAAACTGTTCACTATCTTTCTTTGTTTGCATTAAAATTTTAAAATCTTTTTTAATATCCCCAATTTTAAAAAACAAATCCCCACTTTGCTTCGTTCCAAATAAATCCCCTTCCTTACGCATTAAAAAATCTTGTTCACTAATATAAAAGCCATCGTTAGAGGCTTCTAAAACTTTCAAACGTTCTGTATCCGTATTACTAATTAAATAACAAAAACTCTGTAAATCGTTTCTTCCCACTCTTCCTCTTAACTGATGTAAAGTAGCTAAACCAAACATCTCCGCATTAAAAATCAAAATCATGGTAGCATTATGAACATCCACTCCCACTTCAATAACCGTTGTGGCAATTAGAATTTTAATTTCATTCTCTTGAAACAAGCGTATAATTTCTTCTTTTTCTTGAGCCTTTAATTTTCCATGTAAAATTCCTGTTTTAACTTTACCATTAAAAGCCACATCAAAATTCTTCTTTAAATTTAAAACATCATTACTGGTTTCATTTTCTAATATGGAAGGAGCCACCACATAAATTTGATGCCCTTTTTTAATTTCTTCGTAAACATGCTGTAAAATACTTTTCAAATCACTTTCTTTCTTGACAAACGTTTGAATTTCTTTTCTTCCACTAGGTTTCGTTTTAATGCTACTAGTAGCCATATCTTGATAAATGGTTAAGGCATACGTTCTTGGAATAGGTGTTGCACTCATATAAATCACATCGGGTAACTTTCCTTTGTTTTGAAGGTTACTTCGTTGGTTCACGCCAAATCGATGTTGCTCATCTGTAACCACCAAACCTAAATTTTTAAAAGTGACATCTTGACTGATTAAAGCATGTGTACCGATTAAAACATCAATCTTTCCTTCACTAAGCGCCTTGACAATTTCATTGTGTTCTTTTTTCTTTAAACTTCCTACTAACAAGGCAACTTGAACATGAAAAGGCTCTAAAAGATGTTTAATATTTTCATAATGCTGTGTGGCCAAAATTTCCGTCGGAGCCATTAAAGCACTTTGAAATCCTCCTAAAAAAGTCGCATACATGGCAATGGTCGCAATAACCGTTTTGCCACTTCCAACATCTCCTTGAATCAAACGGTTCATTTTAGCATCACTCTTTAAATCTTTCAAAACTTCTTGCATGGCTTTTTTTTGATCACTTGTTAAAGAAAAAGGTAAAGCGTGTACAAAAGCTTGAATTTGTTTTAAATCAAAGGATTTTTGAATACCTTTTACTTTTTTGCTCTGTAATTTTAAATAATTAATTTTTAACATAAACAAAAAGAATTCTTCATAAATCAGTCGCATTCGAGCTTGTTTAATTTCGTTCACATTTTTTGGAAAATGAATCCATTGAAGGGCTTGTTTTTTATCAATAAACTTATAACTTTCTATAAACGATTTTGGAATATAATCTATAGTCTCTTCTTTACTTATAGCCTCTGCAATAAAATCATGTATCTGACTATTTTTCAAACCCTTAACAACATGATAAATGGGTTCAATTTTAAGATTACTCATCCAAGATAATTTTATATCATTGGCAATAAAACGATTTTTCTTTTGATCATATTTTCCAATTAAAGTAATATTTTTACCCACTTCTAATTTTGAATACAAAAAACCTCGATTAAAAATTGAAACATTTATAATTCTCTCACTAGCTAAAGCTTTAAAATTTAAAGAATTAAAATTTCTTCTTATATAAGAAATCTTGGGAGTACTTTCAACAGTTGCTAAAACGGTTACAACTGAATCTTCCACCGCATCCTTTAAATGTGTCGGTTTATAAACAATATAACGATAAGGATAATAGTCTATCAAATCTTTTGGCGTAAAAATATTTAATTTATTTAAAAGAGGAATCGTTTTTACTCCAATTTTTTTTATACTTTGTAATTCCATATTACCCTCCTAAACCTATTATAACAAAAATACAATCAAATAGATATTTTTTGAAATCTTTTGTCGAACAAGTTGCTTTCCTACAATTAATAAATATAATAATCGGCGTGTTACTGAAATGATTTTTTTATAAACCCTTTACACTTCCTTCTACCATTTTTTTATTGATTCAGTAACACTTTTATTAAGTATACTAAAAAAGTGAAAAAAATTTCATTTTTTTTAAAAAAAGTGTTGACAAAAATACCCTTTTCAATTAGTATATGAACTACCAATTCACTTAAGAGCGAATTGGTGCTAGTATCACACTAGTCAACCCCTTTTTATTCTTTTAGAAGCTGTCTTCAGGGGGCAGCTTCAAATGTGGAATTTTAAAAAGTACTAACGAATTTGTTAGTACTTTTTTTATTTTTAAAATTATCCAATTAAGAATCTTGAGCGAAATCCATTTTTCCAATTACTATAAGTAGGAGCATTTGAAGAAGAAAAAACAGAACCGGAAACAAAGCAAAAGTTTCTTTATTCACAATATCTTTTAACCAATATATCATGACAAAATTTACACTTATTCATTTTATTATTCACTTGACTTTAAAATAATTTCTAGATTTTTTAATATTTTAGTTATTTATAATACTTGGTTAAATGACAAAATTTATATATTTTACAATTTCAAAACTAGAAATATTTTATAAAATAAATATTTAAATCAATTACAATAAAAAAGAATTATTTTTTAAACTAGTTGCACAAAATTTCGTTTTTTACAAGTAAAACAGAAAAACCAACGCTTTCAGTAATTTGGCTATCAATACCACTAATTGCTGAAAATTGCACTTTATCCCAGATAACTGACCAACTAATAAGGTTTATTTTATAATTTGGTGCAACCTCTATAATCCCAACAGCTGTGTATCCTGAGGGAGAATTTATAGGAATAGCAAAAGAATTAAGAAATTGTACAGTTATGTTCGTATTAACTCTTTTTACCATAATTAAACTACTATTTAAAGTACTATTATATGTTTTTACTATACTACTGGTATCATAAATCCCATCTGGAATATTAAATAAGTATAAGTCTCATCACTTGTTATAATCGTTGCTTCTAACGTTTTTCTTGAATAATCAGAAATGCTTCCACTAATTAGAGAAGATAAAGATTTAACTCAAAAAGAAATTGCAAAACTATTAAAAATGGATCAATCTAATTACAGTAAATACGAATTAGGAAAAATAAATATTCTCTTAGACATTATCATAAAACTTGCTGATTTCTATGAAACCAGTACCAATTATTTACTTTATCGAACGGATAATCGTAAACCTTACTCAAAAAGTATTGTAAAAGAAAATGAAAAGCACTAATTCAACTTAGTACTTTTTTCATTATAATATTGATATCTTTCTATCGCATATTGTTTATTCAAATTTAGTAATTCACTGGCTAATTTTTCATCTTTAATTTTTAAAGAGTGATACCTTACTTCATTATTTAAGAAAGTCTCATACAAAGAGAAATCAGGTTCTTTAGAATCTAAATACAATTTATTTTCTTCTGGAACATAACGCATTAAAAGTTGATACCCACACTCTACAGCTAATTTTTGTTCTTCGGTAGTACAAGATAAACCACCTTTAATTCCATGTTCTACACAAGGTGAATAAGCAAGGACTATAGCTGGTCCTACATGTGCTTCCGCCTCTTTCAAAGTCTTAATGGTGCCATTAAAATCGGCTCCTAAAGAGATACTCCCTACATAACAATTTGGGTAACACATCGCAATTTTAAACAAATCTTTCTTATTATTCCTTTTTCCATAATTAGCAAACTCACAGACCTGTCCCATAGTAGAAGACTTAGACATCTGTCCACCCGTATTCGAATACACTTCCGTATCTAGAACTAATATCTTAATATTTTCGCCACTTGATAAAGCGTGATCAATACCTCCAAAACCAATATCATAAGCCCAACCATCTCCGCCGACTGCCCAAACACTACGACTAGGAACATAATCAAGTAAATCTCTTAAATCATTAGGAATTTCTGAATTTTCTAACTCTTTTTTTAAAGGATAGGTTACTTCAAAAGTCTCTTTATTTTCTAACCATGTACGATAAATTTTCTGAACAGATTCAGTTACTGAATCCATAGATTGTTCCATAATATTTTTTATTCGTTCTCTATTCATATTATAAGAATGAATCATGCCTAAAGCAAACTCCGCATTATCTTCAAATAAACTATTTGCCCAAGGAATCGTATAAGGCGTTGACGGAATAGAACCACCATAAATACTGGTACATCCAGTGGCATTTGCTATCACTAACTTTTTTCCTAAAAGTTGCGTTAAAAGCCGAATATAACCCGCCTCCCCACAACCAGCACAAGCCCCATTAAACATAAACTCTGGTTTCACAAAACTTAAATCATTGACTGTCTTTTTATTATTCTCTTCTGTATATTCTTTATTAAAATAGACTTCACTTTGTTTTTGTAAGGTTTCATCATATTTTCCAAATTCCAAAGCTTTCTTACCCTTAAGTCCTGGGCAAACATTAATACATAAGCCACAACTTGTGCAATCGGCTTCACTAATACTCACTAAATAATGATATTTATCACTACCAAATAAAGGTTTTCCAACACTTTTATCTTCTGTTTTAAAAGCCCTGATCACGGCATGAGGACAAACAAAACTACATCTTCCACACTGTATACAATTCTCAGGAATCCACTTTGCCACTAAGTCAGAAACATTTCTTTTTTCAAGTTGTGATAAACCTCCTGGAAAAGTTCCATCCTTTAAAAATTCAACTTCACTCACTTTTAAAGTATCTCCTAAACGATTATTAATCACTTCAAATACTGTCTTAGGTGTCTTTCGTTCATAACCTTCTGTCTCAAAAGTAAGACTATGTAACTTATCAAAAGCCCTTTTTATCGCTTCTTTATTATTCTTAATAACTTCTTCTCCCTTATCTTTAAAAGTAGTTTCTATCGTTTCACTCACGAGCTTTAATGCATCATTAATTCCCAATAATTTAAGTATAATAACTTCCATAATTTTATTAATCTTACCCTTAATATGGCTTTCTACCGCCAAAGAAGACGCATCCACGACCATTACTTGTATATTTCGCATATTTATAATGTTCTTATCTTCCATACAAATCTTTTTCTTTAATGCTTCTTCATCGGTTGTATTAATTAATAAAATACCATTTTCTTTTATTGTATCAATCATATGATATTTTTTAAAATACTCATCTTTCGTTACGACTACCAAATCAGGATTTTCAACATAAAATGGAGCATAAAACTCACTTTCCTTAATTCTTAAATTATTAACTGTCACGCCTCCACTTTTTTTAGAATCATACAAAGAATAACCATCCACGTATTTGTGTAATTTTAGACTAGCTAAACTAAGAAGTTCTTTTGAAGCACTAACCATACCATCACTACCAAAGCCATAAACCACGATTTCTTTCGCATTTAAAGGTAAATGATAATCATATTTTGGTAAACTAAGATGCGTCACATCATCTTCAATTCCAATGGTAAAATGATTTTTAAACTCTCCTTCTAAATTCATAAAGACACTATATAGATCACTTGGAGTCGTATTCTTGCTCGATAAACCATATCGTCCTCCAACAATTGGAACATTTAAATCATTTAAGGCTGCTAAACAATCTAAATATAAAGGTTCTCCCATACTTCCTGCTTCTTTTGTTCGATCTAAAACAGCAATTCTCTTCACACTTTTAGGAATAACCTCTTTTAAAAATTGAGAAGAAAATGGTCGATACAAATGCACTTCAACAACACCATATTTTTTTCCTTTTTTATTTTCTTCTTCTACAACTAACTTAGTAGTATCCACAACACTTCCCATAGCAATGATAATAAATTCAGCTTCCTGATCACCATAATAATTAAAAGGTTTTACATTTGTTCCCGCAATACGATTCACTTGTTCCATATAAGAAGCAACAATATTAGTCATATCATCATAATTTTTATTTCTAGCTTCCACACTTTGAAAATAAATATCTTCGTTACTAGCAAGACCCTTTTGAATCATTTTATCTACATTTATCATTCTACTTTTATAGGCATTAATACTGTCATAGTCTACTAATTTTAAAAATTCAGTATCAGGGATATCTTCTATAGAATGCATTTCATGACTAGTGCGAAATCCATCAAAAAAATGAATAAAAGGTAAACTTCCTTTAATGCTTGAAAGATGTGCCACACACGCATTCACACGAACATCCTCAATGTTAGTTGAGGCTAAAATACAAAAACCAGTCATTCGTGCTGCATAAATATCACTATGATCACCAAAAATCGATAAAGCATGCGTAGCAATCGTCCTACTGGCTACATGAATCACTCCTGGTAACATTTCTCCCGCCATCTTATACATATTCGGAATCATCAAAAGAAGACCTTGACTAGCGGTGAAGGTTGTTGCTAAAGAACCTGTAATTAAAGCTCCATGCATGGCTCCAGCAGCACCCGCTTCACTTTGCATTTCAACTAACTTAACTTTACTATTAAATAAATTTAATTTATCCGTTTGATTCAAAAAATCAATATTCGAAGCCATAGGACTTGATGGGGTAATCGGATATATACTTGCTACTTCACTAAACAAATAAGCCATAGAAGAACACATCTTATTGGCATCCATCACTTTTTTCATACAATTCACATTCCTTTTCCTAATTATAACATTCTTTAAAAGAAAATATGAAAAAAAGAAGATTCTGTTAATTAGTTTATCGAAATCCCGTTTATATAAAAATTTCATTTTGGAAATCCC
>CAJTYF010000011.1 GCA_910583945.1 uncultured Bacilli bacterium | reverse complement strand
CTTATTTGATTCTTATGATTTTAAAATTTAGAAAAATTTTAAAATCTTTTTTTATATAAATAAAGGAAATTAGGCTTTATTTCTGAGAAAAAAGTGCTATAATAGTGCGTAAGGAGTGGGGGATAGTGCATGGCTAAGAAATATGAAACAAATAAAAAAGAAGAAAATGAAATAAAGAAGGAAGTTGTTCAATCTATTAAAGAAAAGGTTTTAAGCGAACTTAATAAAGAAATTGAAACAACTTTAATTAGTAAAACAAGTAAATTTAAAGATGAATTAAAAGAAGAGATGAGCAACGATATTCAAGTAGAAGTTGCTAATTTAATGAAGCAAGAAGAAAAAAGAATTATTAAAGGGAAAAATATGGCTATTTTTAAAAGGGATTTACTTATTTTAATTTTTTTTGGAATAGCGTTATATTTTGGTTATTGTTTATACGATGTTAAATATTTTGATTTTATGAAAGCAGACTGTGAAAAAAATGGAACTTGTAGTGGAGATAATAGTGTTAGCACTCATCCTGATGTTCAAGAACCAACACCTATTGTAAAAGATAAAAATTGGTATGTTGAAAATTATGGCTATTTAATGGATGAGATTAAAATTACGATGAATCCAGATCAAGTATCGGCGTATTATTTATATAGTAGTGATCATCAATTAAGTGACATAAAAACATCATACTTGTTAAATATGGCTTATAATCATTTAGATAAAAAAGCTATTAAAACAAATTCAATGAATGTAACCATTGAAGGTGAAGTATTAAGAAAGGCCTATGAAGAAGTTTTTGGGTCGATGAACTTTTACCAAAATGTGAATTTTACTTATGATTGTTTAAATTTTATTTATAATCAAGAAAAAGACCGTTTTGTTGCTGAAAATGAAAAATGTAATGTTTCTAAAAACGTCATCGTTGAAGAAATTGATGCTATGAACGAAGAAGGCGATGTGTTGTATATTAATACGATTGCTTCTATTTATAATGAAGGGGAGAAAAGTTTTTATACTTTTGATAATTTGTATGAAGCGGCTGTTAGTAATGTGACTCGTGAGGATATAAGCAAATATGCAAAGAAGTTAAATCGTTATCAATATCAATTTAAAAAAGTAGATCAAGTTTATTATTTAGATTCTATTACAAAATTAAAATAATTTGTTAAAAAAGATTGTTTATGATAAAATAATTTTTAAGAAGACGTTTTAAGAGTATTTTAAGTAATTTTATAGAGTTCTTAAAAAAGAGATTAAGTATTAGAAGCTGAGAATACTTAAAGATAAACTATAAAATGAAATTCCCTACTTTAGTCTTAATCGGTAGTGCGTTATAACATAAAGTGCTAGAAGTTTTTCTAGAATTTGGGTGGTACCACGGTTTTTTCGTCCCTTACTTGTGTAAGGGGCATTTTTTATTTAGGAGGATTTATGAAAAAACGATTTTGTTTAGTCACCACGACATTTCAAGATTTAAAAGAGGCTAAAAAAATAATTAAGGGTTTATTAGAGAAAAAATTAATTGCTACGGCGACGATTTTACCTTCTACTAGTCTTTTTTTAGCGGGAGAAAAAGTGATTCATAATCAGGAGTTTAAAATAGAAATGAAAACGAAAAAAAGTTTGTATAAAAAGATTGAAAAAGAATTACTCACTCTTAAGTCTAGTGAAATTTTACAACTGTGTGTTTATGATATTTTAGAGGGAACACAAGAGTATTTAAAATGGATTGAGGAGGAAACGAAGTGAAAGAGAAAATTGCTTTAGTTACAGGTGGTTCGTCTGGACTTGGAAAGAAAATTGCCGAAGAATTACTTAAAAATGGTTTTTTGGTTTATTTGGTTGGACGTAATGAAGAAAAATTAAAAGATACTATTCAGGAATTTCAGCAAAAATATACTTCGTCTGTGTATTATTTTTGTGGAGATGTTTCGAATGAAGAGTTTGTGAAAAAGATTTATTTGGATTTAGAAAAAAAGAATTTAACGATAGATTATTTATTTAACTGTGCAGGTGTAGGGCGATTTGGAAAAGTAGAAGAAAATACGTTAGAAAAAATAAATGTTGCTTTTAGCGGGAGTTTAGTAGGACTTATTTTAATGAGTTCTTACTATGTGAAAAATTATAAAGAAGTAGGTGGTACAATCGTAAATGTAATGTCTTCGGCTTCTTTAAAAGGGAATAAAGAGGAATCGATTTATTGTGCCGCAAAGTGGGGAGCAAGAGGTTTTACAGAAAGTTTAAAGACAGAACTTAAGGGGTCTAATATTCATGTTATGAGCGTTTATCCGGGAGGGATGAAAACCAACTTTTGGTCTTTAGAATGTGAAGCAAATCCAGAAGTGGAAAAATTTATGGATCCAGAGGAAGTCGCCGAAGAAATTGTGCAAGCTGTTAAAAGCAAGAAAAGTTTGGTTGTTAGTGAATTAATTATAGAAAGAAAGTAGGAAAATGATGAAAGATAAAATAGAAGAAATAAAAAAAGAATTTCGAGAAAAAATAAGTGGTGTGAAAAATCTAAATGATGTAAATGAACTTAAAGTGAATTATTTAGGTAAAAAAGGGGCTATAAGTGAACTCACTACTTATTTAAAAGAATTACCAAATGAAGAAAAAAAGGATTTTGGAAAACTTTTGAATGAGTTAAAAACAGAAGTGAGTTCTGTAATTGAGGAAAAAATAAAAAGTTATGAAGAACTTGCTTTAAACGAAAAATTAAAGAATGAAAGTATTGATGTGACATTACCTGGAACCAAAATTAAAAGTGGAGCACCTCATATACTGGAAAAAATCATTGAAGATATAGAAGATGTCTTTATGTCTATGGGGTATGATGTAGTGGATGGGCCAGAAATTGAAGAAGATAAATACAATTTTGAAATGTTAAATATTCCGAAAGGTCATCCAGCAAGAGATGCGCAAGATACGTTTTATTTAAGTGGCGATGAAATTTTATTACGTAGCCAAACCTCACCTGTTCAAATAAGAACGATGTTAAGTAAAGGGGGGAAAGAACCTGTTCGAATGATTTGTCCGGGAAAGACGTATCGAAGAGATGATGATGATGCAACGCATTCCCATCAGTTCGTGCAAATAGAAGGCTTATTGGTTGATAAAGCGGTAAGTTTAAGTGATTTAAAAGGAACTTTTGAAGTCTTGGCGAAACATTTATTTGGGAGTCATACGGAAATAAGACTAAGACCAAGTTATTATCAATTTACAGAACCTTCTGTGGAGTTAGATATCAGTTGTTTTAAATGCAAAGGAGAGGGTTGTAGTTTATGTAAGAATACAGGATGGATTACGGTTTGTGGAGCAGGAATTGTGCATCCAAATGTGCTTCGAAATTGTGGGTATGATCCAAGTATTTGGACTGGTTTTGCCTTTGGCTTTGGAGCAGAGAGACTTGCCATGTTAAAGTATGGTATTGGCGATTTAAGAGTATTTTATCAAACTGACTTAAGAGAAGTGGATGCATTTGATAGAAGGGAGCAAGAAAATGATTAATTTAGAGTGGGTTAGTGAATATATTGATATTAAAGAAGAAGATTTGAGTGAACTAGCAAAAAAGATTACAAGTGCCGGAATTAATATTGAAAAAGTGATTACCAATCATATTGAACATTTAGTGATTGGAGAGATTGTTTCGTGTGAGACTCATCCTGATAGTGACCATATGCATGTATGCAAAGTCAATATTGGTGATGAAGTGGTTCAAATTGTTTGTGGCGCACCTAATGTCCGTGAGGGACTTAAGGTCATTGTTGCTTTACCAGGAGCCGTTTTACCAGGAGATTTTCAAATTAAACAAAGCAAAATTCGAGGAGTAGAGTCAAACGGAATGATTTGTGCTTTATTTGAATTAGGTTTAGAAGAAAAAACGGAAGAAAATTATAATAAAGGCATTCATGAATGTAATAGTAAAGAAGTGGTAGGGAGTGATGCCCTAAAAAGTTTAGGGTATGACTCTACGCTTTATGAACTGGATATTCATAAACATCGTAATAATGATTGTTATTATCATATTGGATTTGCGTATGAGATAGCGTGTATTTTAAATAAGCCTGTTACGTTACCAAGTTTGGATTATAAAATGGGAGAAGATACAATCAAAAATCATTTTTCTTTAAAAGTAGAAACGAAGAAATGTCCATATTATTTAGCAAAAATGGTTACGAATGTGCATATTGGGGAGTCTCCAGATTTTATTAAGAAAAGGCTTAAAAGTGTTGGAATGCGTTCTATAAATAACGTGGTTGATATTTCCAATTATGTCATGCTTGAGTTTGGGCAACCGCTTCATTTCTTTGATAAAGAAAAATTAGGCGATCGAGTAATCGTTCGTGATGCTAAAAGTAATGAGAAAATCGTTACTTTAGATGGTGTAGAACGTACTTTAAAGTCTAGCGATATTGTAATAACGGATGGTGAAAAATCGGTGTGTATTGCTGGTGTTATGGGTGGACTGAATACCGATGTTGATGAAAGTACAAAGACTATTTTAATTGAAAGTGCGATTTTTGATGCCGTTAGTATACGTAATACGGCGAGTCACTTAAATTTAAAGAGTGAAGCAAGTATTCGTTATGGAAAAGGTTTAAATTATGAATATACGAATATGGCAATGGACAGGGCCTGTCATTTACTTGAAAAATATGCGGGAGCTACTATACATCAAGATACAGTATGTTATGATGTTGTAGATAAGACACCAAAAGTGGTTTCATTTAAAGCAAGCGATGTGAATAAAATACTTGGTATTGTGATTGATACTAAAAAAATGGAAGAAGAACTAAAAAAATTAGATTTTGCCTATCAATTAAAGGGAGAAGAGTTTATGGTAACGATTCCTCGAAGAAGACTTGATATTGATCCAAATGTCAATGATATTGCGGAAGAAATAGGAAGACTTTATGGTTATCAAAATTTAGTTTCGACTTTACCAGTTGGTGAAACAAGACGTGGTGAATATATCGGTGATGTTAAAATAAGAAAGATGGTCAGTAAGCGTTTAAGAAGTTTAGGTTTAACTGAATGTAAGACGTATACTTTAACGAGTCCGGAGATGGCAAAATTGTTTTCATATGAAGAAAAAGAAAATTTAATTTTACCGAATGCGATGAGTGTTGATAAGTCTGTCATTAGAACGAGTATTTTACCTTCATTACTAAATGTTTACGATTATAATAAAAAAAGAAATGTGAAAGATATTTTCTTATATGAGATTTCTAAAACGTATGATAAAGCGTATCAGGAAGAGGCCAAAGTGGCTATGCTTATTAAAGGAAATTATATTGGAAATGATTGGCAAAGAAATGGAATGAAAGCAGATTTTTATCTTCTTAAAGGGATGGTGGAAGATTTATTAGATTATTTAGGATTTAAAAATCGTTATCAATTTAAAAAGGAAATCGTTGATAGCCTTCATCCAGGAGTAAGTGTTGGCATATACTTAGATAGAACAAGAATTGGTATTTTAGGAAAAGTGCATCCGAGTGTCTTAAAAGAAGATGTGTTTGTTGGTGAATTATCTTTAAAAATACTTAATGAAGCTCAAATCAAACCTATTAAATATAAAGAGGCAAGTAAGTATCCAGAGATTATAAAGGATGTCGCATTTATTGTTGATAACTCTATTGATAGTGAAAGTATTAAACAAGTGATTAAAAAACAAGGAAAGAGAATTCTTGACTCTGTAGAAGTTTTTGATTTATATTCAGAGATTCAACTAGGAAAAAAATCAATTGGCTATAAACTTGTTTTTAAAGATGTGACCAGAACTTTGATAGAAGAAGAAGTGATGGATGTGTTTAATGCGATTATTGATTCTGTTTTAAAAGAATTTCAAGCTGTTTTGCGAGATAAATAAAAAAATTAAATGTCAACTTTTGTCGACATTATGTAAAAAGTATATTAAAAATAAGAAATTAATAGTATATTTAAGATAGCGAAGCTAATAAAAAAACTATTTACATTTCTTATTTTTTGATATATAATGTCTTTTCGAAAAAAGGGAGTGGTTTTGTGATAAGGAAAGAAAAGAAATTTATGAGTATGGAAAAAAGATTGTTTTTAGGCTTTTTAACTGTTGCAACTTGGATGGCTTTATTTTTTCCACATGTGTACTTGAAAGATTCGACAATCAATACGATTGATGCAGAACGTTATGCTTTAGAGCAAAATGTTTCGAATGTAAAGCAAGTTAGTGATACAGAACAGCAAATTACACGAAGTGACATTGATTTTATCTACTTATCAGATATTGATTATCTTGCCAATCAATCTAGACCAGGATGGGGAAGTATTTTAAAAGATACAACAAGTGCTGGATCTAAAATTGCTGTAAAAGTAGAAAATGCTTATTATACCTTTGATAAAGGTATGTGGGCTCATGCAACTTCAACTTTAGTGTATGATATTCGTGCTTATGACTATGATTATTTTACGGCTTATGTTGGTTTAAATCAAACAGCAGCGGCTTCAAGTAATGGCGTTAAGTTTTATGTTTATACTTCTGTTGATGGTAAAAATTGGACTTTACAAACAAGCGAAAATCCTACTGTACTAAAAGCTGGAATGAATGCTGAGTTTATAAAAGTGAATATTAAAGGGGCTAATTATTTAAAATTATATGCAAATGATAATGGATCAAATGGAAATGATCATGCTGTTTATGCGGATGCTAAATTAACGAATGAGGTTAATGAAAATAGTGTTGTACCTTCTGTGAGTGAATATGATGCCTTAATTAAGTCTAAATATGCGAATGCGGATTTAACAAATCCTGAATATGAACTTGTTCTTTTACAAAGAAATTTAGTAAAAAATATGGGTCCGTATGCTATAAAGAGATTTGTTGGAGAAAGTAATCAAAATAGAGAAGCATTTGAATGGTTATTTAATAATTTAGAAAATTTGAAACTTTATACTCTAGGTGGTGCTCCTGAGGGTGGAAGTTATTATAATTCCTTAACTGTATTAAGTGATATATTGGCTAGTCATAAAAGCGATTTTGCTATTACAGAGGTAACGCGATATGGAACGCGATATGGCGACTTATATAAAAGAATGGCTTTTGCTTTATCTTTAACGCATTCTAAGCTAGTTGGATTATGGATGCAATCTAATCAACCAGAAAATAAATCCGATGCAGTAACACGTTATGAACTTTATAAAATGTTACATAAAAATGATAAGTTTGTTGTAACAGATAGTATTGATATTACCAAATGGTTTGAAAATTATACGATTGAAGAAATGCGTTTTGTTATGAATAGTAATCTTGATGATGAAGAAATATTATGGCTAAACGAGTACACTCAATCTTATGTTGATCAATATCCAAATCAAGCTTGGAAATATTTGACTCCACATCCATATATGGCATATGTATGGCCAAATTATAGTAATCCTATTTTCCATGATCCAGAAAAGAAAGATTATTGGGATGAAAAGTTTAATGGAATATTCTCAAAATATGGGGTAACTTATCGAAATGGTTTATATAAAGTTTGGATGAATTTTAGAAACGAATTTGGAACAGGAGCCGTTTGTGGAGGTATTTCAAAAACGGGATCGAATATACGTGCCGTTCATGGAATTCCGGCGGCTGTTATAGGGCAACCAGGACATGCTGCTATCATTTATTACTCTCAAGACGCAAGTGGAAATGGTTATTGGAATTTAGATAATGATGTATCTGGATGGACATTATCGGAAAAAGGGGAAAGAATGTTACTTGGTTGGGGTAATGCAAGTTTCTCTAGAGGATACTCTGTCGTCTATATGGCTTTATCTCAAGAAGTATTAAATTATTATGATACTTTTGAAGAAAGTGAAAAATTAGTTTATCTTGCCGATGTTTATAAAGATAATCTTGCAAGACAAGAAGAAATTTATAGAGAAGCATTAAGAGTTCAACCTCTTAATATTGATGCTTGGTATGGTTTAATCATGAACTTTAATGCCAACGCTAATAAAACAGAAAATGATTATTGGTTGTTAGCAAAAGAAATAGGAGAAAGTTTAAAATATTTCCCATTACCAATGCAACATTTAACGAATTTGATTAAACCGAAATTGACAAGTGCTGAATATGGTTTTAAATTTACTTTAATGCAAACGCGTATTTTAACAGAGGGTAGTCAAACACCAAATAATACAGCGGATAGTTATACTGTTTATCAACCATCTCTAACAAGATTAGAGGCGAATTACTTATTAGGTAAATTAGATAAAGAAGTGGCTAGTTTCTCATTTGATGGAGCCTATGCAAATAAGATTAAATTGGCTAGTCGATTCGAAATGAATGGAGTTCGTTGGGAATACAGTTTAAATGGAAAACAAACTTGGAAAACAGTTAGTTCTCTTGCAGGAGAAGAACATAGTGTTTTATTAACTCAAGAAGAACTTCAATCTATTACAGCAGAAAATGATATTTATATTAATATTGTGGGGGCACCTCGTACTGAAGAAAATGTGTACAAGATTGATATTACAACCGCTACACTTCCAGCAAATCTTTATGCTAATGATTTAGAAAATCGTGTGATTGGAGTTAATACAGGATTTGAGTGGAGAAATAGTGTAAATGATCCTTGGACTTCTTATGCTGCCTCTTCTCCAGATAATACAGGTAATAAAACTTTACAAGTAAGAGTTGCTGCTACGAAAACAGTTTTACCTAGTGAAATATTAGAAGTACATTTTACAGAAGATAATCAATTAGATACCCAAAAATATATTCGAATTTCTCATTTATCTGTTCATGAATATTCGACACAATCTGTAGATAATAAGAGACCATTCTATGCTGAGAATGTAATAGATGGAAATTTAAATACAATGTGGCATACTGATTTTAGATATAATGTAATTCAACAAGGACAAAAACCTTATATTATTATTAAATTAGATACACCTAAATATGTTTCTGTGTTAGAGTTTATACAAAGAAAATATAAAACTAATGATCCAGATGCAATTAAAAATGGAATTGTTTCTATAAGTCAAGATGGAAAAGATTGGGTAGAAGCTGGAAGAATAGAAAATATTACCGATTATGAAGGAACAAAGAGAATTGAATTTAATGAAAGCATTTATGGACAATATGTAAAACTTGAATTAGAAACTTACAATATGTTTGCTTCTGTTGCAATGATTAATTTATTTGAAGATATCACAAAACAAGAAGTGATTGTTCCTACAGCAGGTATTGCTTATGATAAGACTACGTTAACTCGTGAAAATGTTATTGCGAGATTAATTAATCCAAGTACTCCTATTACAATTACAAATAATAATGGTAGTGATACGTATGTGTTTACAGAAAATAATCAATCTTTTACTTTTGAATTTGTAGATGCTAATGGTATAAAAGGTACTGCAACTGCTAAGGTTGATTGGATTGATAAAGATGCTCCGACTGCTTCTATAAAATATAGTCCAGAAAAGAAAACAAATAAAGATGTAACGGCTAGTTTAATTGGTCTTAAAGAAGATGTTTATTTACTGGATGAAAATAATAATAAAGTAAATTATGTAGAAGTAAAGAACGAAAAAGTTCGTTCTATAGAGTATTATGATTTACAAGGAAATACAACAAAAGTTCTTTATTTAAATGATAAAGGAGATACTGAAAGAATAACTTATTACTATAATAAAGAAGATAATAATATTATTTTATACACAGTTACTTTAAATAGTTTAGGAAATGTAGTGAACGAAACGTTTGAAAATGAAGATGGAGAAGCTGTGGAACCATCGGATAAAGATGAAATTCGTAAATTAGATAAAATGGGTCGCTCTAAACCTTTACAATATACTTTTGAAGCTAATGGAACTTATTCTTTTAGATTAGAAGACAAAGCTGGAAATGTCAATATTATTATAGCAACTGTTGATTTTATTGATCGAGTTGCTCCTCTTGCTTCTATTACTTATAATATTACTGAAAAAACAAAGGAAAATGTTGTCGCAACTGTTGTTTTTGATAAGACCGATGTTACAGTTACCAATAATAGTAATCAAATGACTTATATATTTAAGGAAAATGGGGCGTTTAATTTTGAATATATTGATTCTGCAGGAAATAAAGGTTCAGTGTTAGCGAATGTTGATTGGATTTATAAAGATGCAGATAATTCAAATGATGACAATAATAATACTGATAATGATAATAATAATAATAATAACAATATAGGAGATAACAACAACAATAATAATGATAACAGTAACAACAATGATGGTAATAAACCAAATAATAATGGACAAAATCAATCAAATTCTTCAACATCTACAAATCAACCAACTACTGGTAATATTACTATATATAGACCTAATGGAAATATTACTATAAAAGATAATAATACAACTAATGATAAAAATGATACTAATAGTACTAATAGTAATTCTAATAACAATAATAGTAGTAATAATGGAAATAATAGTTCAAGTGAGAATCAAAATAACAATCAAAAACAAGAAGAAGTTACAGAGTCTATAGAAGAAAATGAAAATATTAAAAATATTTTTGGAATCATTGGAATTATTGGAATTGTAGGTTTAATAATTATAATCTTTGTTATCATTAAAAGAAATAAGAAATCAAATAATGAAAGTATTTAAATTAAATAAATAAAAAGGATTTTACACATTCATGTTGTAGGATTCTTTTTTTGGATAATTTGACAAATAAGTGTAAATATGCTATAATCTCTTTAATTAAGGGGGAAGAATTATGAAAATTGTAGAAGTAGAAGTCCAGGTTCTTCAAAAAATAAAAAACAAATAAAGGAAAAAATAGCCTATTTTATAGCTGCTTTAGCGGTAGTAGTAGTAGAATTTGGAAATGATGCATGTGAATTGGCTTTAAACATTTTAGATATAAAAATGCCAATTGAAATTGAAACTGATTTGGGAAATAAGAAAACAACTGATATTGTAAAAATCCAATTTAAAGATACGGATGAAAATGAATATATAAAATTTATGTATTTAGTAGAAAATATCAAAGAAAATGAAAAAAATTATGATGTTTATCGTGGAATAACAGATTATAGTTTAATATATGAGTTTTCTGAAACAAATAATAATGGAGTCGTTTATAATGAAACCACGCCTTCAAGCGGTTTTCGCGAAGTGATTAGTGATAGCCATGTAAATTCTGTAAGTGTATTTGATGATTATAATAAAACTTTAGATGAGGTTAAAAAAATAGAACAAGAAGGTTATAAGGAACATATTGAGGCAAATCAAGAATATAATTATTCAAATGCAACAAGTGCTTATATAGATGCTTTTAATTATTATATGAATATTTTAGATGATACAATTAATGAAGAAGATTATCAAAATTCAATGGATTATTTAGAACAAAATGGCTTTTTTAATAGTATAGAAAATAGTGCAGATGTTTTAAATTCAGTTTATGGGGAATATGGAAGTTATTTTGGTTTTGTAGAAGAAGAAACCGAATCTCAAAGTAGATAAGTCTTAAAGATTTATCTTTTTTTCATTTAATCTTCACAAATACGTTATAATATAGTGGAGATAAGGAAGTGAATTCATGAAAGTATTGGTTGTAGATGATGAAACGTTAATTCGAGAGGTTATACTCGAATATTTAAAATTAGAGAATATGGAATATAAAGAAGCTTCTGATGGTTACCAAGCGATTGAACTTGTAAAAAATGAAGAATTTGATGTAGTAATTATGGATATTATGATGCCTAAAATGGATGGCTATCAAGCGGTCAAGGAAATACGAAAATTTAGTAAAGTTCCGTTTATTATGTTGTCAGCTAGAAATGAAGAATATGACAAGTTGACATGTTTTGATATTGGTGTTGATGATTATGTAACTAAACCTTTTAGTCCAAGAGAATTAATAGCAAGGATTAAAGCCGTAACAAAGAGAAATCAAAAAAATCAAGCTCTTTATAAGTTTCAAGGGTTAAAAGTGGATGTTGAAGCACACGAAGTATTTGTGGATGGAATGAAACTTAATTTGACTCCAAAGGAGTATGATTTGCTTTTATATTTAATTGAAAATAAAAATATTGCTTTGACTCGTGAAAATTTACTTACAAACATTTGGGGGTATGATTTTTTTGGGGATGATCGAACTGTCGATACGCATATAAAAACTTTACGAAATAGTTTGGGAAAATACAGAGATTTTATAGCTACTGTTCGGAAAGTGGGTTATAAGTTTGAATATAAAGAATAAAATAAAAAATCTTCAAGATAAGAAAACAAGTTTTAGTTTAAAAACGTTAGGGTATCTTGTTTTATTTAGTTTGGTGATTATTCTTTTTTTGTGGATGTTTCAAGTTATTTTTTTGCAAATCAGTTATGAACATTATCAATTAAAAAATATGAATACGATTGTGAAGTCTATAGAAGAGAGTAATCTTAATAATTTAGATGAAGTGCTTCTTACTTTAGCGTATCAAAATAGCGTTTGCATTGAATACGAAGCAAGTAACGGTAATACAGTTAGTTATAATACGATGATGGTAGGGTGTGGTTTAGATAAAAATATTTCAAGTATTAAGCAACTTAAAAATACTTTAAAAAGTAAGGGAACAAAAAAGGAAGGCGTAAGACTTGTTAATCCTCTTAATAAAACAAAAGCCTATTTATATGGTATTAATATTAATTACGGTTATGTTTTTGTTTACAGTACTTTAGAAGACATTGATTCAGCCAGTGTGTTAATAAAGGGGCAACTTATTTACATTATGTGTTTTGTACTTATATTTGCTTGTTTTATTGCTTATTTTCTTTCTAAAAGAATTACAAAACCTATTACAAACATTACGAAAAAAGCAAGGGAAATGGGAAAAGGAAATTATGATATTATTTTTCAAGAGAATGGTACTTTAGAAATTGATGAACTTGCCAAGACTTTAAATAATACCTGCAAAGATATGAAGAAGTTAGATGAACTAAGAAATGATTTACTAGCGAATGTTTCTCATGATTTAAAAACGCCTCTTACAATGATTAAAGCCTATGCGGAAATGGTTCGTGATATTTCTTATAAAGATAAAGAAAAAAGAGAGAAAGATTTAAATGTCATTATAGATGAAGCCGATCGATTAAATGTTCTAGTAAATGATTTACTTGATTTATCTAAACTCCAGGCGAATAGTGAGGGTTTAAATTTAGAAAAATATGATTTAGTCCATGAAATTGAAAATGTTTTAAGGCGCTATGATATTATTAAGAAAACAGAGAATTACTATTTTGTGTTTGATTTACCAGAGAAGGCTCTTGTAGTAGCAGACAAGAATAAAATTAATCAAGTGATTTACAATTTGATTAATAATGCCATTAATTATACAGGAGAAGATAAGAAAGTTACAATTCGAGTTTCGGAGAAAGAGAAGAATTATCTTGTAGAAATTATAGATACGGGAAAAGGAATTAAAACCAGTGACTTACCATATATATGGGATAAATATTATAAAAATGATAAAAATCATAAAAGAAATGTAATCGGAACGGGAATAGGTTTATCTATTGTAAGAAATATTTTAGAACAACATAAATTTAAGTATGGAGTGACTAGTAAAAAAGGAAAAGGTGCAACGTTTTATTTTGAGATTGTAAAGTCTAAATAGTTTCACTTGATCTTCACATAGTTTTCATATTCATTTGGTATTATTAAGACATGAAGGGAGAAGTGATCAGTTAGTTATAAATGTAGTATACAAAAAACGATAACTCTATACAATTAAATAACATATAAACTCAAACTCACACTTTTTAGGAAAGAACGCTTTTTTATAGTTCTTTCCTTCTTTTTTTAAGTAATTCATTTAGAACTAATCTTTCTGAGTTTAAAAATAGTAAAATGATTTAGAATGAGGCATCTCTTAAGACTCCTAATGATACGACGGATGGTAAGAGACTGTGTCCAAATGTCCATGTTTTATCAAAAAATACTGAATTTATTACAAGTTACCAAAATGATATGGCAATGTGATGGCAACTATTTTTATTAGTTTTTTTTATTATGAATGAGAATAGACATTTAAAAGGTTAGATGTGGCTCCAATATTTGATAATGGTATGGGATTAAATATTATGGGTGAGGCGATTCTTTTAATCTAGTTCAAGAGTGATATGCTTTGATGAAAAAAACTTTTCATTTTTTATGAAAAGTTACTGTTTAAAAGGATTTAGAGTCATTAATTGTCTTGAAGAATCGTTACTTTCTATAGCATTTTTAGTTTGAAGTTGTTTTAAATAGTTATTAACATCACTTTCTATTTTAATAAAAGTATTTTCCGCCATATTTGTTTTAAATATTTCCATAGAGGATTTTATTCCTTCCACATTTTGATTGTAGAGATTTTGGCAAAAGTTTAAAATATTTACATAGAGATTGATGGCTTGTGCATCCTTTTTTGAACTCTCAACTAAAGCAAGTTCGGCGTTGGATAAAGGAAGTAAATCTTGCTTAGAAATGGTTAGAGCTTTCAAACTTAGAGAGTGATTTACCATAATTCCACCAATTCTAATGATTTCACTGGTAATAAAGGCATTTGCTGTTTCAAAGATGTTCTTTTTATCTTCTAAGAAATTCATGTAAGTATTGCTTCCTATTAAAGTGGCAATATTTTGATTATTTGTTTGTGAATCTTTTTCTTTTTTTAATTCTATGGCTTCCATTACTTTTAAAAGATGTTCGTTATTTTTTTGTTGATATAAGCCTAAGTAAGTTAAGATTTTGTCATATTGGATGATTTCTTTTTTTAGTGTAATGATACTTTTATTTATAGTTTGTTCTAAAAGTTCGTAATTTTTAATTAAGGAAAAAGATGTTTGTTTTTTACGTAATAAAAATGATTTAAGTGATAAAAGATTTCTTTTTTTAGATGGAGATGGGTTTAATTTACTGGTTATTTCCATAATTAAATTGGAAGATTCGTCTATTTCGCAACTTTCTACTAATTTACTTGTCTCAGCATTAATAAACTGTGAATATTCTAGGAGAGCATCTCCGAAATAAACAATACTTTCAAAATTATGAATATCAATAACGGGAACTTCTAGATTGGCTAGTGAAGCATATCTTTCTTCTAACGTAGGAATTCGTTCAATTCCAGTAGTAATTTCTGTTTCTAAAATTGAATAGTTTTTTCCTAAAGCATTCATAATTTTTTCTAAAAGATTATTTTCAGGTAAAAAGTATTTTAGAATATCTTGTATCGTTAATTCAGTTTTATTTTCTAAAACAGATAGATATTCATCTGTAAAAATTTGCTTGTTTGGTTTTTCTTGGTCTTTGTTTTGGAATAGAGTGGGATTTATATCACAGATTGAAGTCAAGTTTGAAAAAGATAGTCCGTTTTTTTCTAAAAGATAATAGTTTTCTTTTGGTTCATCAAATAAAGCAAAGAGAATAGAAAGTAGAGTAATATCTTCTTTTTGAGTAATCAAGTCAATATTATAATCGGTAGTTCTTGTTATGTGTTTTTGTAATAGTGAATGAATTTTTAAGACATTTTCAAGAAAATTTTTCATTTCCGGAGTTTGGTTAGTTAAAAATGATTTTATTCTTATTTCATTTTGCTTTTCTTCTATATTAGTTAGAATACTTATATCTTTATTTAATGTTTGAAAAATTTTTTCGATGATTTCACTCTTTATTAGTTTTTTGTTTCCTAAGTTTTCTATAATTTTTTCTAGTTTTGGATGTTTAAATTTAGAATAATACATTTGAAGAATTTGATAGTCAGGATTTTTATTTTTTTCAATTTCTTCTATATAAAAAAATTTTAGATTTAAAATATTTTCTATATTTACATTATATATTCCTAAGTAATTTAAGTAATTCCTAATATTGGTAGTAGAGCTTTTTAAAAAAGTTAAAAATAGAGAAGCAGCAATAATATCGTCCGTGTTATGAATAAAAGATAATGTGTTTTTGTCCATTTCTTCTATAGTTTGATGGATTTTAGAAACCATTTCGAAATAAGCAATTGTTTCTGGCTGTAAATCTTTTTTGAAATTGAGGATTATATCTTCTTGCATTTTTCTTTGTTCGGCATCATTAATTTCTTTTAATTCTCTGTGAAAGTTTCCAAATTGGGAATAACACGCAAAAAGATTTATCATTATACTATCATCAAAAAAATAGTGATTGTCTATCGTAAAATAATTATCATTTAATATATGAACAATAATCTTGGTGGGGGTAAGAGTTTGATAAGCAAGTAAATGAGTGTCAAAACAAAAATATTGTTGATAGGTTTGTAAAAGTTTAGAATAAGCGTTTTCATTTACTGTTTTTTTTGAATCTCTCAATAACAATTTTGTATCATCATAACCATATTTGGTAAGCAAAGTAGCATTAGTTTGGTTATTTTTATAATAAGTATGTAATAAAATCGCAAGAATGATATCTTTATCTCTTCTTAAAGTATCATCATATCCTCTGTCATTATTTTTAATTTTTATAGTTTTGTTTGTTCTCTTGTCATATGTTTTTTTATAATCGTCAATTAAAGGTAAAACTCTTTTAACAAATTCCAAAGTTTCTTTTGGAACAATATTTTTAAAATCATCATAGATTATAAACATAAAAAACTCCTTTTTTAATTTTTTTAGTATAGCTAAAAAGTAATGAAATGTCAAATTATGTCAATTTTCTGTTAGAAAGATATAAAGTAGGAAGAAATTCATAAGGAAAACATATTATTTATTATGAAAAAATATTATTTAAATGTTGTTTTTACTTTTTTTCTATTGGTTTTCTTGCTATCTCATGAATTTGTTTTCGCTTTTATGCCTCTTTTTAATAAAACCATTATTTTAGATATTGGGCATGGAGGTTTAGATCCTGGAAGTATGTATCAAGATATCTACGAAAAAGATATTAATTTAGCTATCGGAAAAGAATTAGAAAGTGAATTAAAAAAAATGGGAGCTAAAGTGATTATGGTACGACAAGGTGATTATGATTTGTCACAACCTAATGCGTATCGAAGGAAAAAAAGCGATTTTGATAATCGTATTAAACTTATAAATGAAAGTCAAGCGGATTATTATTTTTCAATTCATTTAAATTATTTATTAGATAGTCGGTATTATGGACCACAACTCTTTTATAACAATAATGATGATAAAAATAAGGTTATTGCTGAGACGCTACAAAATGATTTAAATCAGGCCTTAAAAACAAAAAGAGAAATTAAAAAAATCCCTTCTTCTACTTATATGTATAGTAAATTGAAAGTACCAGGGGTTTTGATTGAGTGTGGTTTTTTATCTAATAGTTATGAAAGAAATTTACTTCAAAAAAAAGATTATCAAAAAAAATTTGCTAAATTAGTTGCGGAATCGATTAAAGATTTAAAATTCTAGATGTTTTAATTCTTTTTTTAAAGTCCATGATTTTCCTGTCGTGTAATCGTCATCTTTTAGTATTTTTTTATAGTCATTCAGAGAAATTTTGTTGTTTAAAAATTTGTCAGTGGCTTTAAATAAAAGAATGGCTCTTTTTTTAGCTTCTTCGTATAAATCAAAAATCGAAGCATTGGATGTTTCATGATTGCACCAGGGATTAAACCATATTTGATGGTTTAAATTAAAGTATTCCCTATTAATCGTTTTAATATGATTACTAAAAGAGGAATATTGATTGAGGCTTTTAGGATTTAAAAAATCTAAAACGGAATACATTCTTTTTTTGAGTCCCCATGAATCTTCAATTAAAAATTTATAGGCATAATACATTTTTTTACATCCTTTTTCATAGGCACTTCCTAAATTTTTAATGTTAAAAGTTTTTTCATAGGTTGTGTTTAATAAATCAATTAAGTTTCTAGGAAAGGGGTCTTTAGAAATGTGTTGGTGAATTTTGAAATTTTGATATTTTTTTTCTGTTTTTTGTGTGTAAAGATAAGCATCTAATTGCATTTCTAAAATAGTGTGCCCTCCTTTGTATTTTTTTGTTTCCTTTTTTTCTTTTTCATAAATCCCTGTTTTATAAATGATAAAGGGATGAAGGGTACTATCTAAGACGTAATGAGCTAAATGTCCATATAATGCTTCTAAAAAGTATGGATTATCGATATCTTTTGTACTTTTAATGCTGTTTATGAAATTAATAAAAAAAAGGTCTGTTTGATGAGTGTGAAAATAATTTTGTAAATTTTGTTTTTTGATTTTTAAAAATTCATAAAATAAAAAGGGATCAAAACCTTGAGCAAATAATGTGTATAAGTATTGATTTTCTTGAAGTTTATTAGATAAAGTTTTAGGAAGATAAGAAAGAAGGTCTTCAGCAAAATAGGAATGGGTTGTGATTAAGGGCATAAAAGTTCACTTTCCTTTCACATTATTATAACATAAAACTCATTTAAAAAATATATACTGGTTTTAATCCTTGTGATATAATTTAAATTGATTTAGGTGATAGGATGAATAAAATTTTTAAAACATTAGATGAACAACTGGCCATTTTAAGAGATAAGGGTATGATTATTGATGATGAAGAATTTGTAAAAGAAGTTTTGCTTCGAGAAAATTATTTTTTTCTTAATGGGTATCGTATGCTTTTTATGAAATCCCCAACAGATAAAACTTTTGTTTTAGGAGCAAATTTCAGAGAGCTTTATGGGGTTTTTAATTTCGATCGTCAGATTCGTAATATTTTGTTTAAAAACTTGTTAATTTTAGAAAATAATTTAAAAAGTATTATCTCTTATCATTTGTCTAGAACGTATGGAATTAAAGAAAATGATTATTTAAATCCAAATAATTTTAATCGAGATATTGAAAAGAAGAGACAAGTTAATGATTTAATTGGTAAGATGAAACGACAAATAAGAATCAATGCCGATAGTCATACTGCTACTGCACATTATCAAAATAATTATGGTTATATTCCTTTATGGATAGCGGTCAAAGTTCTTTCTTTTGGAATTGTGGGAGAATTATTTATTATTTTAAAACCTAATGATCAAAGAGAAGTTGCGGAGATTTTTCATGTCAACCCTGATGATTTAGAAACCTATTTACCTATTTTGTCTAATTTTAGAAATTTATGTGCTCATGAGGAAATATTGTTTGATCATCGAGTACAACGAAAAATTGATGATACACCTTTTCACACGAATTTAGAGATACCTAAATTAAATAATGAATATATTTATGGTAAGAATGATTTGTTTTGTTTAATTATTATTTTAAGACAATTGCTTCGAAAAGATGACTTTAAAATGATGTTAAAAGAAATAGATTACGAGATTCAGAAATTGGATGGAAAATTGGAAAGTATTAGTATTGGAAAGGTTTTGGATCGTATGGGCTTTCCAAGTAATTATTTAGAAATAGAAGGGATGAATTAATATGCAAAATACTAATAATGGAGTAGATACTTTATTAAAAAGAGGCGTTATACTGGTTGTAGTTTTTTTTGTCGGGGCACTTTCTATGTTTGCTCTGGTAAAGTATTTTCCTAATACCATAACAGAAAATGTTACAAAAACTATTAAAGATGTTACGGTGAACGAACAAGGTATTGCGGATGCTGTTGAAAAGATTTATGATGCAGTGGTAACGATTGAGACGTATCAAAAAAATACTTTGTATGCTACAGGAACAGGTTTTGTCTACAAAAGTGAGAATGATAAAGCTTATGTGTTAACCAATCATCATGTGATAGAAAAAGGGGATAATGTTAAAATTGTATTTACTAATGATAAACGGGTTGATGCGAAAGTCGTTGGTAGTGATAAGTATGCAGATATTGCGGTTTTAATGATTGATAGTAAAGATGTGATTCAAGTGGCCTCTTTAGGAAGTAGTAAAAATTCTAGAATTGGGGATACTGTGTTTGCTGTTGGAGCTCCAATTGATAGCAGTGCTTATTCTTGGACAGTTACAAGAGGGATTGTTTCTGGTAAAGATCGTTTAGTTGAGGTCAGTTTAACCAATAGTTCTGTCAGTGACTGGGTTATGAGTGTTATTCAGACCGATGCTGCGATTAATTCTGGGAATAGTGGGGGACCTGTATCTAATTCTAATGGAGAAGTGATTGGTATTGCTTCAATGAAACTTGGAGGAAGTATTTCAGGTTCAGCAACGATTGAAGGTATGGGATTTGCCATCCCTATTGAAGATGCTTTAGAATATGCTCAAAAATTAGAAAGTGGCAAGCCTATTGAAAGACCATACTTAGGGGTTGGCATGTATAATTTGTCTGATACAAGATATACCGCACCTGTTTCTAGTGGTGTATATGTGGATTCTGTTGAAAAGGGAAGTCCTGCTGAAGCCGCTGGTTTAAAACCTGGAGATGTTATTGTTAAAGTTAATGATAGCGAAATTAAAAGTTTAGCGTATTTGAAATATCAACTTTACAAGCATAATGTTGGTGATACAATTAGTGTTTCTTATTATCGGGGTGAAAAGTTGGAGACAACCAGTATTCATTTATCTAAAGCTGCGAGTTAATAAAAGAAGTTCCTGTATGGAATTTTTTTTATTAACTTTAGTTTACTTCTTAAATTATACATGATAGACTTAAATAAGTAATAAAGTATATAGAGAGGTGATGCACATGACAGAAAAAGTAGCTAATTTTGTAGTGGGTTTATTTTCAGGTCTGGCTGGAAGTTTAATGGGAAAATATTTGGTCATATTTATTATTTCTTTGTTTCCAATTTTAGAGCTTCGAGGTGGACTCATTGCCGCAAGTTTGCTCGATCTTCCTATGTGGCAAAGTTTTTTTGTTTGTTTTATAGGAAATATTCTTCCCATTCCTTTTATTTTATGGTTTATTAATCCTATTTTTAGAAAAATGAGAGAATGGCATCATTTGGGACGTATTGTTAAATGGTGTGAAGAAAAAGCTCATAATAAAAAGGATAAAATTGAAAATTTAAAATATTTAGGTTTGTTTTTATTCGTAGGCATTCCAGTACCTGGAACTGGTGCATGGATGGGGTGTTTAATTGCGGCTCTTCTTGATATGGATAAAAAGAAATCTTTACTAGCAGCTATTCTAGGCGTTGTATTGGCCGGAATTATTATGCTTTTATTTTCTTATGGTATTTTAGGTAAGGTTTTTTAGATGAAAAGAATTTATTTTATTAGTAATAATTTAATGAGTTCATTAAATGTTGTTTATCCTAAAGATATATCTTTATATGAAGCTAGGGAGAAAACCTTGTTAAGTAAAAAGGGGGATTTAAGAGCTTTACATCTTTTAAAACTTAAAGATTTAGAATCGGTGGAACTTATTTATTCGTCTAGTTATGTGAGTGCTTTAATGACCAGTAAATATCTTGCTGAAGAAAAAAATTTAAAAGTTTTTGTTGATGAACGTTTGAATGAAAGAATTGTTGGAGATTTAGGAAGTAATGAATATCGTTTTTTAAAAGGAATGCAAGAGCATGATTTTAATTATAAATTAAATAATGGTGAGTCTATAAAAGATGTTCATCAACGCATGACTTCTTTTTTTAAAATGTTATTGCAAAGAAAGGAAAACTCCATAGCTGTTTTTACTCATAATATCGCTTTAATGAGTCTTTGTTTAAATTGGTGTCCTAAAGATTATAATGCTGAGGACCGCTTAGTGTTAGCCAGTGATGATGACGTTTTATTTGATGGTTTTTTTCATGATCTAGATTTGATTGAAGTTTGTTACGATGATAGCAAACGATTAGAAAGTATTCATCGCATTTCTTAAAAAAGAATAAGAAATTTTAATTCCTTATACTTTCTTTTCTAAATTTTTAAGTTCTTTCATTGATATATTAGTAGCTTTAGAAATAACTGAAGGTTTTATTCCCATCTCTAGCATATTTTTTGCAATTTTTAATGAATTCTTTTTCGTTGCTTCTTCGTACGCTCCCATTTTTACATTTTCAAGTTCCCATTTGTGTTTTTCTTCTAAATCGTAATACGTCACAAATTCTTCATTTGTAGCAAGTTCTTTTATTGTTTCGATGGCTTCCATGTATTTCTTCTATGTCGCATGATAAAGACTTTCTTTTGCAATACCTGTTAAAGTATGAAGAACGTCAACAACAAGGGTTCTATTTCTTTTATGACACATTAACGCTTTAAATAAGACATCGTTTAATACATTCACTTCTTTTAAATATTTTTCTTTCATTGAGCTCTCCTTGAAGGTGTAGTGTATCAAACCCTGTTTTAGAAAACAAATCACTGATTTTTCTTTTTAAATCCTCCATTAAAAAAAATTGGAAGTTCTTTTCTTTATTTTGACGCTCCAATTTTTTCTTTTCTTTCTTACTTTTATAAAATTGATAAAATACTAATTTTCTTTTTCATCTGGATTAATACATTTCCAATTTACTGTACCACAAGTTGTACAAATAAACGGAACTAAAGTATTTTTATTTTTTGGTTTTTCATATTTTTCTACTATTTCGACGCAAAGTAAACCTGTCTCAGAATCAATGTAGGCTTTTCCTTGTTTAGAATCTTTACAATCGCCGCAATTTTTATTTTTCATTTGTTTTCCTCCTAAATTTATTATGCGTCAAATTTTATGTTATAATACTGGTAAATTGGAGTGATTTTAATGAAAGTGATTACTATTAAGCAACCTTTTGCTACTTTAATTGCGGAAGGAATGAAACAGTATGAATTTAGAACTTGGAGAACGAAATATCGTGGCGAATTATATATTCATGCTGGTTTAGGCGTTGATAAAAAGGCAATGGAAAGATATAAAAAATTAAATTTAGATTATCCAAAAGGGTGTATTATAGCCAAATGTTCTTTAACAGATTGTCTTTCTGTTGATATTGATTTTAGAAAGCAATTAGAAATTGAAAATCCTTATGTTTATCATAGTATTATTAAACATCAAGAATGGGAAGGCTATGCTTTTAAACTTGAAAATGTAAAAAAAATAGAACCGATTGAAATAAAGGGGAAATTAAGTTTATGGGATTATGATGGGGAATTGAAATGAAAATAAATGTTGGAGTGAGTCAGCGTCATGTTCATTTGACGAAAGAAGTTTTTAATCAATTATTTGATGAGGCGCTAACTAAAAAATATGATTTACATCAAATTGGAGAGTTTGCGAGTCATCAAGTTGTTAATATTAGAGGAAAAAAAGACACGCTATTAAAGGCTCGGGTTGTTGGACCTTTTCGAGAATATAATCAAGTTGAAGTGGCAATGAGTGATGCGTATCTTTTAGGACTTCGTCCTCCTGTTCGAGATAGTGGCGATTTAAAGAATAGTGAGAAAATTACGCTTATCGGACCAAAAGGAGAGATAACTTTAGAAAATGCTTGTATTCTTTCAATTCCTCATGTACACATGAATTTTGATCAAGCTCACTCTTTAGGTTTAAAAAATCATCAAAAGGTGCGAATAAAGATGACGAAGGAAAAGTCTGGTATCTTGGATGCCTATGTTAAAGTTAGTGATAATGGTTTTTTTGAGTTGCATGTAGATCGAGATGATGCGAATGCTTTTCTATTAAATTCAGGTGATGAGGTTGAAATGGTTGTAGAGGATGATAAAAATGGAATGGAAAATCATTAAAGAAATGGATGTAGACTTATCTATGCGGAGAAGGTTAGCGATAAAGCTATAATCTCAAAAAATGATTGATATGCTTAAAGTGGATGAAATCAATAAATTTTTTAAAGACATTTTTTTAAAAACCACATTGTATGTTTAAAAAAGTGATGTAACCAGATATTATTGATATAAATTTTTAATGCTGAAAGTATAAAACTGATTATAAATATTTTTATTTCTCTTGTACAACACAAATGTTTATTTTATAATGTATTTCAAGGGAATATCAGTTGCCTGAGTGTCTACCAAATCTCTTATAGAGAGGAGGTTTGATAAAAATGTCAAAAAGAATTTTTATAATAAGAATTCTAAGATACGTTTCTATCCTTTTATTTCTTCTTATCATTATGATAGTAGTAATAAAAAAATGACACTTAAGTCCATGACTTAAATGTCCATCTAAATTTATTTTGGGTAGACATTCAGCAAAGCGAAACTGAATGTTCCCTTATTATTTTATGCAAGTTTCCTTGACAGATACATCATAACATAAAAAGAAATAATTTGCAAGGTTCAGGTGAAGATTTATGAAGTGGAAAATTGGTAATGTTGAGATAAAAAATCAAATTGTAATGGCTCCGATGGCTGGTTTTTCAAATACGAGTTATCGAAAAATCATTAAAGAAATGGGCGTAGGGCTTATCTATGCGGAAATGGTTAGCGATAAAGCTTTGGTTTATCAATCCCAAAAAACGATTGATATGCTTAAAATGGATGAAAGGGAAAGACCGATTGCTCAACAAATTTTTGGGAGTGATAAAGACAGCTTTTTAAAAGCCGCATTGTATGTTGAAAAAGTGATGAAACCAGATATTATTGATATAAATATGGGTTGCCCCGTACCTAAAGTTGCTTTAAAAAATCAAGCGGGAAGCGCTCTTTTAAAAAATCCTTCAAAAGTAAGAGAAATTGTTTCAGAAGTGGTACATCATGTTAAGATACCCGTTACTGTAAAGATTCGAAGTGGTTGGGATGAAAAAAGTATTAATGCGGCCCTAATTGCTAAAGTGATTGAAGAAGCAGGAGCTAAAGCGATTTGCGTTCATGCTCGGACAAGAAGTCAAGGGTATTCGGGAAAAGCGGATTGGCAAGTTATTCGTGACGTTAAAAAAAGTGTATCAATACCTGTTATTGGTAATGGTGATGTTACGAGTCCAGAACTTGCAAAAAAAATGCTTCTTGAAACTGGCTGTGATGCGGTGATGATTGGAAGAGGACTTTTAGGTAATCCCTGGCTCGTTAAAAATTGTATTGATTATTTAGAAAATGGTCATTATTTCTCTTTTGTTTCTAATATAGAAAAAGTGGACATGATGAAAAAGCATTTTGAATTGCTTAAAAATGATAAAAATGAAAAGGTTGCTTTATTAGAAATTAGAACCAATATTTTATATTATTTGAAAGGAATGCCTAAAAATAAAGAAATAAAACAATTGGTCTGTCAAACCAAAACTGAATCTGAATTACAACAAGTTTTAGACGATTATTCTACATATCTTAAAGAAAATAATTTATAATCGCTAATAGTAAAAAGAGAGAAAAAGAGATGTATTTGTTTTTATTTGAATTTTTAATTCTTTTAAAGAAAGTATAACCTATATATAATAATAGAATGGCAAAGGTACTAAAAATAAAGACAATATAATATATATTATAAGAGTAAGCAAAATTTAAAGAGACAAGTGTTCCATCTAAAGAATGCGATAAGGTTAGAAGGAAGTAATCTTTTAGTTTAAGTTCACCTTCATAATTTTTTTCTTCTTCTTTTAAGGAATGAAAGGCTAAGAAAAGATAGAGAAGTGTGGAAATGGTTTTTGTCATGAAAGTCATATTAAATTTTAGATAAATAAATAATGAAAATGTATAGACAAGTGTGTTTCCTAAAAAAATAGCTAAGAAATTTGTTTTGGAAAGTTTTATATTTGAAAATCTTAAGATGGAACCAATAATGAAACCATCAAGACTTGCAATAAAAGCGTTTAATAATAAAAACATATAATGTCACCTTTGATATTATATGTTTTTGTTTTTTTTCTTTCTTGGCGAATAACCCAGAGTATGCTATTTATTGTGGGTTGATGTTTGCATCTATATTTGAAATCGTATTAGCCTTTCTGTCTAAACTTACCGCTAAGTTGTGGTATTTATTGCCATTTGGACTAATTTGGACCTTGTCGTTGCCTGTTGCAGTTCTTGCTTTAAATTCTACATAATCATTGTTTCTTAAACCACCATAAAGACAAGCTTGAATCGCTTTTAATACTTCTGGATTTCCTGTTTCTGCATTATAATTAGAAGCTCTAGTTTCATTCCAAACTGCAAATTGTCCTTCTTGTGAAACAATGTCTACTAAGGATTGATAGTTATTTTTTTTGAATCTTGGATCTTCCATACGATTTGCAATGACGGATATTGTTGCTAAAGCATCTTCAAATGTTCCATTACTTTCAGCTTCTACTACATAAGTTAATTGATTTAGTTCTGATGGCGTAATATTATAGGTTGTATTTCCCGATGTACGATGTTCTCCTGGTTGGATATTCAAATCATTTTTGAAACTTTCTAAATCGGTTTCCTGTGCGGAATAATTTCCACTTATAATCTGATTAGTATTGATAGGGGTTAAAACTGTATGATTAACTAGAGGTTCTATTCCTAATGAATCTGTAAATCCAAGTAGTGTATTTCCATTATAAATGGAAATAATATTGTTATTTCCTATTTGAAAACTTAGATTTTCATTCCAGTTTTCTTTTTGAATGGAGTCTTCATTTATAAAGTTCTTATTTTGGACAGCTTCTGGAGCATAAGCGATTCGTGAAAAATCAATTTCATTATTTTTTAAAGGAAAAGAGGTTATAGCACCACTTAATGTTAATGGAACCGTTTCTATTTCTGTTTCTTCTACATTCAAATTATTTATATTAATTTCTGGTGCTTGGGTATTAATTGAACTTATTTGCTCAGAAGATACTTTAGGTATATTTATTTTATTTTCAATCGACATCGTTTTTTTTATCATTTTATCACCTTGAAATTATTATATCATTTGTTTTATTCTTTATAAATTTTAAATCTCTTTTTTTGACATTTTTTAAACTTTAATGTGTTAATTTAAAGCTAGATGTAAATAGTATAATTTGATGTTGCTATGCTAATGAAGATATAATTGAATTAATGGTAGGGTATATGTAAATAGGATATGTAGGATAATGGAAAGGTTTAGTGGAACATGTTTAAACCATATAAAAAGAAAGAAAAAAGTTTAAAAAATTTTAATAAAAATAAGAAAAGAAATCAAATAATAATAGAGTCAATAATAGGAATTTTTTTATTAATTGTAAGTATTCTTTTATACAAAACCTATGCTTTTTATGAAGAAAAGAAAAGTTTTAATGTATTAAAGGGAAGAATTCCAGATTTTGGCTACGATATTAAAATGTTAAGTGTTGTTGTAGATGGAGAGAAAAAAGAAATGATTCCAGAACGTGGAATATATAAAACCCAAATTGACTGTACCAATAGTACAACGGGTAAGTGGGATTATAATGCTTGGAATTTAGTTTTAGATAATGTAAGTGAATAAGCAAAATGTATAATAACTTTTACGACTAATGGAATTACGGAGGCAGAACAAAAAAGCTCTAATAGAAGAAGGAAAAACGAAAAGAAGAAACACTTATAGAGGAAAGGATATAACCAGTTATTATACAGATGGAAGTTTATATGAAATGATAAGTAATGGAAGATTTGATGATATCTATGTTGGCAATTATATTAATGCTAATGGCGTAATATGGCTGATTGCCGATCTTGATAATTATTTGTATAGTGGAGATACGCAATTCATTAAACATCATGCCACAATTATACCTGTAAAACCTTTGATGAATTTGGGAATAAACGAAACAGATACTTCAGAAGGAGGCTATGTAGGTAGCCGAATGGCAACAGAAACTTTACCTAATTTAATGGCAAGTGATGGAACAATAGGAAAAGTTTTTGGAAGCCATATTCTAGAGTATAGAAATGTGTTAACTAATCGAGTGAGTGAAACAAATGTGAATCAAAGTGGGGGTTTATGAAATGGTGGTTCTGATAGATGGGAATGGTCTTCTAGAAAAATGGATTTAATGAGTGAAGCCAACGTCCATGGGATAACTGTCTGGAGTAGTAGTGGCTTTGATACAGGTATTGATAATCGCCAATACTCTTTTTCAATTAAAACCAGAGTTTATTAATAGTTATGGAACAATTAGATTTCATTATTGGTTAAAAGATGTTTCTAGTACAAAAGGTTTTGCTAGTATTCATGTGAAATCCTATTCTGATCAATATTTTGCGACTGGAACTTATGGTGTATGGGCAAGATTTTTAATTGGGTGAACTATTTAAAATATGAAGATTCTAACTATTGATTATTCTTTTAATTTTTTTAAAAGGCTTGCAATTTTCAAAGATTTTTTCTTTACATTTGAATTTAAAAGGTATATATTAGGTGAGGTCGCATAGAATTGTGCTTAGAATGGAGAGAAAATGTTAGAATTAAATAAAATTAAAAAAAGTTATGTTACAGGTGATTTTAAACAAGAAGCTTTAAAAGGGATAGATTTAAAGTTTCGTAAAAATGAATTTGTGGCGATTTTAGGCCCAAGTGGTAGTGGAAAAACGACGCTTTTAAATATTATTGGGGGGTTAGATCGTTATGATAGTGGCGATTTAATTATTAATGATTGCTCTACAAAAAAGTTTAAAGATCAAAATTGGGATGCTTATCGTAATAATTGTATTGGTTTCATTTTTCAAAGTTATAATTTGATTAGCCATATTAGTATACTTGCGAATGTGGAAATGGGTATGACTTTAAGTGGAGTGAATGCTAAAAAAAGACGAAAGAAAGCCATTGAGGTTTTAAAAAAAGTAGGGTTAAAAGATCATATTCATAAGAAACCCAATCAATTATCAGGTGGACAAATGCAAAGAGTGGCAATTGCGAGAGCCTTAGCTAATGATCCTGATATTATTTTGGCGGATGAACCAACTGGGGCACTGGATACAAAAACGAGTGTTCAGATTATGGAACTTATTACAGAAATTGCGAAAGATAAATTAGTGATTATGGTTACGCATAATCCTGATCTTGCTAATGATTATGCTAATCGTATCATTGAAATGAAAGATGGCGAATTAATTAGTGATTCTAATCCAATTAAAAAAGATGAGGAAGTTAAAGATAAAACCAAGATTAAAAAAACATCTATGTCTTTTGTCTCTGCTTTAAAGCTTAGTTTAAATAATATTAAAACGAAAAAGGGAAGAACATTACTTACGGCTTTTGCAAGTAGCATAGGAATTATTGGGATTGCCACAATTTTAAGTTTATCGAATGGTTTTGATAAACAAATTGATATTTTTGAAAGAAATACATTGTCTTCTTTACCAATTATTATTAGTGAACAGAGTATGAATCTAGATGAAGAACAAATGGAAGAAATGCAAAATAGTGTTAAAACAACAGAAGAAGATTATCCAACATTTAACTATATTATTCCTGAAAAAAGTATGGAAGAGCAAGTTACACATAAAAATAATATTACGAATGATTATATAAAATATTTAGAAGGAATTGATAGTTCTATCGTCAGTGGTATTTCATATAATCGCTATACGAATCTGAATTTAATGAATAAGATTGATGGAAAAGTGAAATTATTAACTATCGGAAATATGATGGGGACTATTCCTAAAACATTAAGTAAAGATACAAAAAGTGTGGTAGAAGAAAAATATGATATTTTGGCTGGGCATGATGCCAAAGAAAAAGAAGAGTTATTATTAATTGTTGATAGTAAAAATCATGTTACAGATAGTATTATTGAGGCTTTAGGTTTAGATAAAACGAAAGAGAATATAGATTTTGATACGATTTTAAATCGAGAAATAAAATTAGTTTTTAATGATGATTATTATTCAAAAGTAGGAAATTATTTTACAATGAATCAGAATTTAGAAAAAGCTTATGAAAGTAAAGAGACGTTAACTTTAAAAGTAGTTGGAATTATTCGACTTAAAGAAGATTTTCCATCTTTTGTCCAAAGTTCCGCTCTTACTTATACTGAGGCTTTATTAGATTATGCTATTGATAAGAATAAACAGTCAAAAATTGTAGAGTTTCAGAAAAATCATGATTATAATGTGTTAAATGGAGAGGTATTTGATGTGACTAGTGAAGATGGGAAAGAGGCTAAAAAACAAATGCTTGCTTATTTAGGGGATGAAGCGGTTCCTTACATGATTCAAGTTTTCCCAAGAGATTTTAATTCTAAAGAAGAGTTAATTAAAAAATTAGATCAATATAATGAAGGAAAGAACATTGAAGATCAAATTGTGTATACAGATCAAGCCGATATGATTTCATCTTTATCAGGAAGTATTATGGATGCGATTACGATTGTTTTAGTAGCTTTTAGTGCTATTAGTTTGATTGTTTCATCCATTATGATTGGTATTATTATGTATATTTCCGTTTTAGAAAGAACGAAAGAAATTGGAATTTTAAGAAGTTTAGGAGCAAGAAAGAAGGATATTTCAAGAGTGTTTAATGCTGAAACGTTTATTATTGGCATGTCATCTGGTTTACTTGGAATAATTATCACAGAACTTTTATTAATACCTGTTAATCAGTTACTTTATAATTTAACTGATTTAAAGAATGTAGCGGTATTAAATCCAATTCATGCACTGATTTTAATTGTAGTGAGTTTAATTTTAACTTTAATTGGTGGAGCTATACCAGCTCGCATTGCTAGTAAAAAAGATCCAGTTATTGCACTTCGTACTGAATAGAGAAGAAATTTTTTCTTCTTTTTTTGTCTTATAGGAAAGTTCATCTAAGGTTTAAAAACAAAATTTGCAAATAGAAAACGAACTGTGCATGAAAAAACACAACTCGTTTTAAGTCGGAAAAAATTAATCTTCGTATTTGTAAATTTTACCCTTAACTCCTATGTAATATTTTGGAACCATTTTACCAGGACAATGTTCGCAATCAAATCTTGGAGGAACATCGGTGTCTACATTGATTTGGTCAGCTCTATCAAGCATTTCAACAATTTCAGTAGGAATGAATTCTATTGTTTTGCATTTAGGACAAATGAATTCAATTTGCTTTGGATTTTTTTGTTTCATAATAAACCTCATTCTATTTAAGAAAAACCATAATCGAAAATCATAGTAGAATTACATTTAGGACATAGTAAGGGATCAATATTAAAAGACATAACAAGTAAGTTTCTCCAAATATTCAAGCTTTTCTTAAAAGCAAGTTTGAATTCTGGAATTAATTTTCTAGCAGAAACATATAACTTGTGTTTTCTAGAAGCATAAAAACCATAATAACGAATCATTTTAAACTGGTCATCTGGGATATGTCTAATTAATCTAGCTATAAATTCAAAGATATGGATTTTTTCAACGACAAAGAAATCATCCTCATGTCTTTGGTACCAAAAAGAGATGAAATCTTTCTCATCAATATCAATTATACGATATTGTGCAAAACTTGGTCTACCACAATATCTTAAAACATAAGAAATGGCTTTTTTAGAATCAGGAAATTCGTTTTTTATAGCACGGACATAGAAACCGTTTTGAGAGAGAGAATAAACCTTATTTTTGATAGGTCTAAACGTATTTTTTCCTATATCCTTTTCAAGTAAATCAAGTAAAATTTTTTGGAATCTTTTACGTAACATATCAAAAGGAATGAAATCCATTTTCTTTTCAATGTTATTCCCTAAAACACGTTCAGAAAGAAGACAATGAATATGAACATTCCATTTATCATCTCTACCAAAGGTATGAAGAGTAAGAATAAAACCAGGAGTAAGATGTAAATGTTTATACTGTTCATGATACCAAGAAAGAAGAGTTTTGCTAACAGCTTGAAACATGAAATGAAGTCTGTTTCTATCATCTAAAAATAAAGGCCATAAAAAGTCAGAAATAGTGAATACTAGATGTCTGTGGGTACAATCCAGAAGTTTAGATTCAATAGAAAGAGAACGTTGTTTAGAATATTTAATGCCACAAGAATTACAAAATCTAGATTTACAAGTATGGTAAACAAACTTTTCCTCACCACAATTAGGACATTTAAAGACAGAACCACCAAGAGTTTTAGTTTTGCATTTCATCATACGAGAGACATCTCTTTTAACAACAGGACGAATGGTAAGCTTTTTCTTTTCGGCGAAATCTAAAAAGTCATACCAATAATCATTAAAGATATCTTTGAGATACCAATGAAACTTTTTAGGATAAACATCATACAATTCTTTTTCTGTTTTAAATTCATTTATTATCATATATCTATTATATCAAAAGAAAACCAAACTCATAGAGTTTGGCGAATGAATTTATTCATTCTTTTTTTATGTGTTATTGGATAATAAATTTAATTGTTAATTTTAAAATATTTTGAGTATATAATTTATTATCAATCCAGAATGAAACATATACCCAAAAATATTTGTTTTTATTTAGTACTTGACAATACCAAGTACTTGATGTACTATTATTTTGCGAGGTGATGGCTATTAATACTCAATTTAAAAAGGGGGTATTGGAATTAGTCGTTTTGTTGATTGTTGAAAAAAAAGATAAATATGGGTATGAACTTGTCGAAGCAGTAAGTGAAGTTGTAGATGTGAATGAAGGAACGATTTATCCGATTTTGAAAAGATTGACAAACGAAGGGTACTTTGAAACGTATTTAGAAGAATCGAAAGAAGGACCAATACGGAAGTATTATCATATTACCGCCTTAGGAAAAAAAAGATGTAAAGAGCAAAAGAAAGAGTGGGAAAAGTTTGCAATGAGTGTAAATAATTTTATAAAAGGAAGTGTAAATAATGAGTAAAGAAAGATTTTTAGAACGTTTACGTAAGAAGTTGTCTATTTTAGAAAGTAGTGAAATCGATGACATTATCAATGAGTATGATGGTTATATTGAAGAAAAAATAAAAAAGGGTTTTACGGAAGAAGAAGCTGTCAAGTCAATGGGAGAAGTTGACGAACTAGCTAAGGAACTGTTAAGTGCTTATAAAATAAAAACGGATGGAGAAAATCATGGAAGTATAAATAATTTAATAGATAGTTTTATCCATATTTTTGATCAAATCGTCTCTATGTTTGCTGATAAAAGTTTTAATGAAATCATCAAATTTATATTAGAAATCGTTTGTATTTTTATTATTATTGCTATTTGTCGCATACCTTTTGAAATTATTGGAAGTATAGGAAGAGGATTTTTAAGTGTATTTAGTACTCCAATCTATCATGTTTTTGCTAGTATTTGGAGCTTTATTTTAAATGTCGTGTATCTTATTTTTGCTATTTTATTATTTGTAAAAATATTTGAAAGCCGATATCTAGGTGAGACAACAAATTTTGTTATACAAAATAAAAAGGAAAAAAAAGAAGAGCCAATTGAAGAGATGAAAGATGAGAAAAAAATTGTTTCTAAAAAGGGAACACTAAAAGAAAAAAAACAAGAAGTTAAAAGTTTTGGAATCGTGGATTCTTTAGTTAAAGTTTGCCTTTTGTTTTTAAAATTTATTTTATTGTTTGTCTTGTTAGGTGTTGCTTGCTATATCGTTGGAATGTCTGTTGCTATAGGATTATCGATTTATTTACTTATTCGTGGGGTCTTCTATTTTGGAATTTATCTAATATTATTTGCTTTATTTACTTTAGGTATCTTAGCGTTTTTATTCCTATTTAATTTTATTTTTGATCGAAAAAATCGAGTAGGTGTGTTATTAATTTTATCTTTAATTAGTTTTATTGCTTTAGGTGTTGGAGCTGGAGTATGTACGCTTGAAGTGGCTAATACAACGATTATCTATAGTGAAGATAAAGAGAACATTAAAACAGAAGAGTACCGTTTTAAAATGAATGATCAATTGGTTTTAAGCTCTTATATTTACGATACACAAGACATTATTATTGATGATTCTTTAGATGATGAGATTAAAGTCGTTTATAGTTATAATGATCGTTATTTAACTATTCAAACGAATCCAAGTATCGATAAAAATGACAGTTTTGATGTTTTACGAATGAGATATTATATTAAAGGTGTTCGTTATTCCAAGGAGTTTTTTGATGAAATTATTGAGAATTTAAAAAATAAAACGTTTGTAGCTCGTTCTTTTGATCAAGTGGATATTAAATTGTATATGAGTAGTAAAACAAAAGAGCAATTGCTTGAAAATGAAAAAAAATATGAAGATTATTTTAATGATTATGAATGTAATGGAGATTGTTTCTATTTTGGTCATAATCGTCATTATAGAGAGTATTGTCGAGGTAATCATTGTTATTATGAATAAAAAAATGACTTTTTGGTTAAGTCATCTTTTTTTGTTTATAAGTTTGGCTATTGGTGCATTTAATTTTAGATTTCTTGTAAATTGTTCTTCATTTATTATTTTTAATTTGACTAAATCTTCGTATTGCTTCTCTGTTAAGGTTGAACTTAAATCTATGTCAAAAGTATTCAATAATTGTTCTTGTATTTCTGGATTCTCAATTCTATTAAAATAGAAACCAGCTTCTAAATGAGGACGTTCTAATAAATATTGAGCGGAAATCTCATAAGGTAAATGAACAACGTTTTCGGAGCCATTATATTTTGTATTGTAACTGTAGAACCAAGAATTTAAAAAGATATAGTGTTCATTTTGATAGTCTAAATTATAATATTGTCTATAAGAATAGTTTGAAAGTCCTTCTTTTACAAATTGTTCTGTAAATTCGTTTTGTTGTTTAGAACCTATTTCTCTGAAACCAGAATCAAATATCGGCACTGGAAGAACATATTGTGAGAGTTCATATTGTATACCTTTATTTCCGTCAAAAGAATCTCCATAGTAAAACTTGTTTTCGTTTATAGGTAATTTTGATAATTCATAAACTCTTTTTACTTCTTTTTCTTGGTCACCGAGAATTTGTAATAAGATCCCTCGATAATTCCAAATATCTATAGTAAGACGATAAAATTTTAATTTATTAGCGTTTTCTTCTCTAAAGTGTTTTGCTTTCTCAACATCTTCTATTAAATCGTATATTTCATAGTTTCCTTTATTTTCTTTAATAATTTGCATTTTAAAACCTCCATTTCTTTTTATGTTAGCAAAAAATACTGTCAATTACAAGAAATTAAAGAGAAGTTTTTGTGTTTCTTAATTCCTTTGTGTTACAATAAGAGTAGGAGGGTTGTATGAACGAAGAAAAAGTAAGCATGTTAAAACGGTATGGGGAAAATTTTACGCAAAAAGAATTTATTACCGATCCCGCTATTGCTCGAGATGAGGAAATTAAACAGTGCATTTTAACGCTTTTAACACCTGAAAAAAGTGCTTTGCTGGTTGGTAAACCAGGAATTGGTAAAACGGCCATAGTAGAAGGTTTAGCTTATCGTATTCAAAAAGGATTGGTTCCCGATGCTTTAAAGGGGTGGGAACTCATAAAAATTAATATTACCAGTTTATTAGGTTCTAGCGTTAGTGAAGGAAATATTGAAAATCGGATTGATTTGTTGGTAAAAGAATTAGAAGCAAGAGATAAAACGATTTTATTTATTGATGAAACCCATGTTTTGGTCAATAAAAATACCGCCAATAATGGGGGAATTGATTTTGCTAATATGTTAAAATCAGGCCTTGATCGTGGAGCTATTAAAATGATTGGCGCTACAACTACAGAAGAATACGAACAATATATTTTAAGAGACCGGGCTTTTCTTAGAAGATTTCAAAAAGTGGATGTAATGGAGTCAGATCAACCTACTACTGTAAAAATTTTGATGGGAACTTATCCGAAGCTAGAACATCAAATAGGGGTAAAACTTAATTATACGGATTTCATTAAAGAAAAAATTATGAGTTTTATTGTTTCAATGACGGACGAGTATAAAAGAGTTTATGAAGTGGCGGCGAGGTATCCTGATATTTGTTTAACTATCTTAGCAAATGCTTTTAGTTACGCGTTATTTGATAATGAGCATGAAGTTCGGATTAAACATGTTTATAAAGCCATTTGTAATGCCAAAAATATTTATGAGGATGCAAAGGTAAAAGAAATTGAAAGATTTAAAGCCGTATTTGCTGATTTGATTCGAGAAGAAAATGTTGATTTAGAGGATCGAGGGTAACTAAATGAAGATCATTACATTTTGTGGAAGTTTAAAATTTAAAGATGAAATGATGAAAATTGCTGAAAAATTGTAATTAAAAGGAAATTGTGTGATTCCACCGATTTATCCAATAAACCCTGATAAAGATGCTTATACGAATGAAGAAGCTGAGATGTTAGATAAAATGCATAAAGAAAAAATTAAATTGTCAGATGCTATATTTGTTGTGAATATTCATTCTTATATAGGAGAAAGTACAAAAAGTGAGATTCAATTTGCGAAGAGTTTAAATAAAGAAGTTATGTATTATACCGATTTATAAAAAGATGAGGGAATAAAATTTTAGAATAAAGAGAGGAAGAGAAATATATGAAAAGAAAAATTAAAGTGGCTCAAATTGGTTGTGGCAAAATGAGTAAGTTTACTATGCGTTATGTTTATGAAAAAGGAGGAGAAATTGTTCTAGCTTTTGATTGCAATAAAGATATTATTGGTAATGATATTGGTTCGATTATAGAAAGTAATCCAAAAGGCATTATTGTTGAAGATATCCATTGTTTAGAAGAACGTTTAAAAACTGTTAAGCCTGATATTGCTATTGTGACAACGATGAGTTTACTTGGAGATTTGGAAGATGTGTTGAGAGCGTGTTGTAATGCTCATGTTAATGTGATTACAACTTGTGAAGAAGCTTTTTTTGCTAGTAATTCTAATCCTAAACTTTTTCATGAACTTGATAGTTTAGCTAAAGCTGGAGGCATAACGATTACTGGATGTGGTTATCAAGATATTTTTTGGGGAAATTTAGTGAGTGGTCTTTCCTCTTCAACGCATACGATTACAAAGATTAAGGGAAGTAGTTCTTATAATGTTGAAGATTATGGTATTGCTCTTGCAAAAGCTCATGGTGCTGGTCTTTCTTTAGAAGAGTTTGAAAAAGAAATCGCGAGTCATGATAACATCAGTAAAGAAGAAAGAGAACGTTTGATTAATGAACGTGAGTTCTTACCTAGCTATATGTGGAATGTTGTAGGTTGGTTAAGTGATAAATTGGATTTAAGAATTAAAAATATTAATCAAAAGTGTATTCCTATGACGCATGACGAAGATATTTATTCAAGTACTCTGGATATGACTATTAAAGCTGGAGATGCAACAGGTATGAGTGCCGTTGTAACCGCTACCACTATGGAAGGTATTATCTTAGAAGCTGAATGCATTGGTAAAGTTTATAATGAAAAAGAATTTGATGCAAATGTTTGGACGATAGAAGGAGAACCAGAAACGACTATGGTTATTAATAAACCTTGTACCGTAGAACTTACTTGTGCTGATATCGTTAATCGTATTCCAGATGTCTTAAATGCTCGAAGTGGTTTTGTGTCTACAAGTGAGATGCCAGAGCTTCGCTATCGCGTTAAAGATTTAAATGAGTATGTTTTAAAAGATTTATAAAAAATAAGGATTTCCGTTTTGGAAATCCTTTTATCATCTTTTATTAATAACGTATCTAAAAATCATTACCGCAATAAATGCAGCTAAACAAATTAAGAGTCCTAAAATAATTTCATCAGGAATAAATTTGTTTAAAAAGATATGTAAGTCAGAGAGTATATCTGTAAATAAATCTTTTATATCTTTAAAAAAATCAATAAGTTCTTCATAAAAAGTTTTAAAAATATTTAATGTTAACATAAAAAACACCTTACCTGATTTTATTATAGATGAATTTTTTATTTGTTAAAAGTCTTTAAAGCAAATTTAACTTGCATTTTACGTTATCTTTTGTTATTCTAGTATTATCTATGGCGGAATTGGTGAAGTGGTTAACACGCCGGATTGTGGCTCCGGTATGCGTGGGTTCGATCCCCACATTTCGCCCCATATTGAAATTTACGCACACCTTTGTGCGAAAGATAAGTAAAAGTTCGTAATACTTGATATTATGGACTTTTTTCTTTGCAAAGGTGGTGAGTGTATAAAATGAATGTGTCCATAGAAATTTTAGAATTTCCTTTGTGTATAAAAAATAAAATACTTAGAATTAAAAATATTACCAAGCTAAACATAGAATATATTGCAGGAAAGAATATTGTCTTTAATAACTCTAATTTAGGATTGAATGAACCACATAAGATTATCATTAGTAATAATATTCAAAGAATAGTTTTACGTGTTATGATAATGATTCAAGTCTATATAATGAAGGCTTATCAGATACTATTACAATAACTGAATTAACCAATATAATTGAATGCTTATTAAAAGAAAATTAAAAAAATTTTAAAATTTATTTTTCCTTTATTTATAAGGGATAGACAGCTGTTTTTAACTATAATTTTCAAAATCGTTCCGTTGCATGTCCTAAAAAAATGTGGTATTATGATAATATACGAAAATTCTAGATAATCGTATATTTGAATTATTTTGAAGTTCTTAACACAAGGGAAATTCTTCCTTGTTTTTTTGTCGTTAAAAATTATAGGAAAGGAGAAAAAATATGGAAGACAAAAAATTTGTAGTAGGACTTTACCCTAGAGTGCCGTTGTAATACATAGGCAGACACATTATCTTCTTTTTCTTCAAGTTCCTGTTTAGTAATCGTAAAGCCATATTTACCAAAACTTGTTCCTATATCTAGTTTTCCATTCGGTAGATTTTCGTTAATTAGTTCGCCAGTTTTTAAAATGAATTTAATTTTGTAAAAATCTTCTTCTCCGTTTTCTAACTTTTCGCCAATGATTATTTTATCGACTAAACTATTAAAGACTTCTTCACTAAATTTTGTAAGACCTTTATATTGTTTTAGAGTATTGGATATTTTATCAACTTGCTCTAGTTTTTGTTTTCTAGTAAGTTCTATGTTTTCAGCATATTTTAGTTGTTGTTCATACTCTTTGATTTTATTAGAGATTTCAAGATTTTTTTGATTTAGTATCTCTTTTGAAATAGAACCATCAAGTTGTAAATCAATTAAATTGGATAACTTATTTTCCAATTTAATAATTTCATCTTGTATCTTCTTTTGATTAGTGTAATCTTGATTTTCATTGATAACTTCATTTACTTTTTTCATAAATGAATTGATATATTTGTCACTATCTTGGAATAATTTGTTATAAGCAAGTACAAATATATCTTCTAGTTCTTCTTGTTTATAGTGAATTAAGTTAGAGCATTCAATTTTATTTCTATGACTACGACATATCCAATAAGCTACTTCTTTATTATTATTTCTAATTTTATAAGAACGTCTGATAAATCTCTCTCCACATGTCCCACAAAAGATTTTACTACTAAAAGCATATTTACGACTAAACTTATCTCTGTTTCCATCGGGTTTGATTATCTTACTTCTGATAGTTAGTATTTCTTGGCATTTATCCCATAGTTCACGAGAGATAATCGGTTCGTGATGATTAGAAGTAAAGTATTGTTCTTTCTCTCCATAATTGACTTTCTTTTTATGAGTTAAAACATTTTCGGTATAATACTTTCCTGTTTTTAAATCTCCTACATATTTTTCATTGATGATTATTCTTCTGACTGAAGCATGACACCATTTTAAATTAGATGGACTAGGTATTCCTAAACTATTAAGCTTTAGAGCAATTGTTCTAAAACCTACACCTTTGGCATATTCTTCAAAAATATAAGTAACAATATCTTTCTTACTTTCATCAGGTATTATAATATCTTTTTCTTTATCGTACAAATAACCAAATGGAGCATACTTTCCTACCAATGCACCACGTTTCATTTTCATACGAACTCCAGCTTTAACATTTTCTGATATAGATTCACTTTCTGCTTGAGCAAAGGCACTATATAAAGTTAAGAATAATTCGTTAGATAAACCTAGTGTGTGAATGTTTTCTTTCTCAAAGAAGACATCTATATTGTGTTCACGAAGTAGTCTTACACAATTTAAAGTATCAACAGTATTACGAGCAAATCTTGATATAGACTTCGCTAGTATCAAATCAATCTTATCATTTAAAGCATCACTCATCATCTGATTAAATTGTTCTCTCTTTTTGGTTTGTGTACCAGTGATACCCTCATCAGCATATATTCCTACAAATTCATAATCATGATTTTCTTCTATCATATTTTTATAATGGATTCGTTGTGAATCATAACTTGTTTTCTGATCTTCGTTATCTGTAGAAACTCTACAATAAGCACAAGCCTTGATTAGTTTTATTTCTTTAATTCCTTTTAAGCACATTGTTTTAGAAGTTGGTGCTATTACTTCAACTTTATTATTCATTTATTCCTTTCTTAATTGTTGAATAATAGCATATTTCAAATATTTTTTATTATGCAAATCTATATTCTGAATTGTTTAATTTATTGTATTTTGAATATTCGTTTTCAATTTTATTTTTTATTTTTTTGTATTCGTTATTGTCAATTAAATTGTTATCTTTGATAAATTCTAGCATAGCAATTTCTACTACATATGATTTTAATTGTTTTAATTTCTTATCACTTCTTTCCATTTAATTATTACCCCCTTTAATTCTTAAACAATTCATTTCATAGTTATGCACCAACTTTCTTTAAAATATCTTAAAAAAATTATAACGCGCTTATCTTGTTTTTACAGCCCCACAAACAAAAAAAGATAACTAAATCATAGCTATCCAAATTACGAAAATATGAAAAATAATAGTCATACTTATGGCTGAAGTTATGGCCATCAAAAACACACTTTTCCAAAATAATCACAACAAAAGAAAAGCAGGATAAACCTGTTTACAAACAACTCGCCAGTGGCTAGTTTTCCCTTATTTCATAAGGAACTTCGGAAAATATAAGTGTTTACATTTTTAATATTTGTTATACAATCGTTAACTTTGCGTTTTTTTGAAACCCTTATAAATAAAGACTTTCTAGAATTTGTTTAACAATCGTACACACTTTTTTAATATAATTTTTCTAAAATTTCGGCCATAATTTTTAGAAATTTTACTTATTTATGGTCATAAGTATGGCCATAATTTTGAAGAAAATTACTGATGAATATATAGAAATTTGAATATGAAAAAAGCACTACTCATATCGAAAGTAGCACTATTAGATACAATTATTTCATATTCTACTATATTTTATCACTTGATTGCTTATAGTCAATAAGGATTAAATGTCTGATATTTTGTTGGTAGAAATGTTGTAAAAATTTTAGATTAACCTTTATTTTACTTACCATACATGGATAGAAACTAATATAGCATTAGTTATAAATATAAATGACATTATTTTTATTATAGGAAAATTTAGGACTAAGTATTTAAAAAAATCACTAATTTTAGTATAATCTATATAGAGATGAAGGTATTACAATGAAATTTTATGTTGGATCGGGAATGAAAAATTGTGAATTAGTAAATTACTATGCAAAGTTATTAAAAGAAAAAGGTTGGGAGCAAACTCACGATTGGGTAAAAAATGTTAGTGATGATATATCTAAAGATGATATGATAAAATATGCAAGTTTAGAATCACAAGGTATTGTTGATGCTGATGTTGTTATTATGCTATTACCAGGAGGAAGAGGAGCACACATTGAATTAGGAATGGCAATGGCACTAAATAAAAAAATATTTTTATGTTCTACTACAAAAGAAGAATTTAGCATTGAAAATACTGTTGCTTTTTATGAATTACCAAAAATTACTCAATTAGTTGGAAATGCTGATGATAATGTGAAAAAGATACTTGAATTACAGTAGGAGATTTTAGATGAAAAAAGTTGTAATTGCTGGAAGTGCTAAACTTCAAAAAGAAGTAGATAAATGGCTAAAAAATTTTAAAAATCAAAACTATGAAATATTAGATTATCCAAGGGCAATTGAAGAATATAAATTTATGGAATTATATCCAAATATACATACTGAATTTTTAGAGAATATTACTAAAACTGATATATTATTTCTAATGAATGAAGATAAAAATGGTATTGTTGGATACATAGGATATGAAGCGTATGCTGAATTGCTTTTTGGATTATCCCAGAAGTTAATTTATAATAAAAATATTGAACTAATAATTTTTAAAATTCCAAGTCAAGATGTTGGCTGTTATGAAGAAATTGATTTATGGCTAAAACTTGGATGGATAAAATTATATGAGGAGGAAAAATAATGAATTTAAGAGGACAAATAGAAGGTTATGTTCCTTTCAATGAAGCGGAAGAAAAAATTAAGGATTATTTATTAAAATGGATTGATACTTTTGATGATTTTAACTAGAGAAAATGAATTTGGGCATTTTGCTTCTTCTGCATTTGTAGTAAATAAAGATAGAACAAAAATGCTTGTTGTGTATCATAATATATATGATGCTTGGATTTTTCCTGGAGGACATGCTGATGGTGAAGAAAATCTATTGTCTGTTGCTATTCGTGAAGTAGAAGAAGAAACAAGTTTAAAAACAAAGGTATTAGATAATTCTATTTTTGCAATTTCTGCTTCTCCTATTGTTGGTCATATAAAAAGAGGAAAATATGTACCAGCCCATACACATTTAGATGTAGTTTATTTATTAGAAGCTGATGATAAAGAAACGTTAGCATTTAGAGAAGATGAAAGCAAAGGTGTTAAATGGATTACATTTGAAGAAGCAATAGGAGATAACATTGTTGATTTTATAAGACCAGTTCATAAAAGATTGATAAAGAAGTTAAATGTAAAAGAGTCTACCAATTTATAGTAAACTCTTTTTTCAACAATTATTTTCAAATTGAAATATGCTATTTTAAAGTCCTAATGATAAAGTTACATCTAACTTGTCAATATGGATTTTTTCTTGTTCTAACTGTGTACCAATAGTGATATTGGTATTTATTTTGTAATCAAAATTGATTATATCTAGTGTTTTAAAATAATACGGTATATGTGTTCCGTAAGAGTTTCAACTGAAGATCAATTTAGAAATGGTCATAGTTTAGATGAACAAAAAGAAAGAATGTTGAAACTATGTGATTACAAGAATTATGAAGTGTATAAGGTGTATGAAGATGCAGGAATAAATGCTAAAAATATGAATCGACCTGCTTTTCAAGAAATGATTCAAGATATTAAAGATGGGAAAATAAACAAAATCATTGTTTATAAATTAGATAGACTTACTCGTTCTATCAAAGATTTAGAAGAGATATGTACCTTTTTAGAAGAAAATAATTGTAGTTTAGAAAGTATGTGTGAAGATATTAATACATCTACTGCTAATGGTAAGTTTTTTATTAGAATGCTTACTATACTTGCACAACTAGAAATTGAAAGAACAAGTGAAAGAACCAAATTTGGAATGGTTGGAGCTGTGAAGAAAGGTCATTTTGTAGGACGTCCACCTATTGGATATGATAAAGTTGATAAAAAATTAGTTGTAAATGATATTGAGAGTGAAGTTATTAGAAGAATATTTGATTTATATGTAAAAGGTGTCGCAGCTAATGCTATTACTAAATTATTAAATGAAGAAAAAGCATTAAATAGAAAATGGATACCTACTCTAGTAGATAGAATACTATCCAATGAAATTTATATTGGTAATTATGTTCATAGGAAAACAGTTAGTAATGAAGAATCACAAAGGTTTGATGGAGTTGCTCCAGCAATTATTGAAGAAGAAGTATTTAATATTGCCTAAATACAAAAACAAAAGAATCTTAAAAACTACAAAAGAAAACAAACTTATATTTTTATGCAAAGTATCAAATGTCCTAAGTGTGATACTATCATGGGTGGTTGTTCTAGTAAAAGTCATACAGAAGAAAAACATTGCTATTATCAATGTGCTAATTGTAAAACTAGAGTTAGTGAAAAGAAAATCGAAAAACAAATGATTAATTTTTTAGATGATATGCTAGATTTCTTTTTATTAATTGATAATACTTATAAACCTTATTTGTATCAGGATACTGAAAAAGAATTAAAGAAATGTAATAAAATAATTGATGAATTAAATACTAAAGAAAAAAGAATTAAGAGTGCTTTTGTAGACGGAATTGTTGAAGAAATAGAATTAAAAGATGAACTAGATTTTATTAAAAATCAAAAGAAAATAACAGAAGAGAAAATCAAAGATTTAACTATAAAAGAAAGCACAGAAGATCATAAAAATGAAATGAGATTAATTTATAATTTAAAACAATTAGAACAAATAAAAAATAAATCATATTATGTTAGAAAGAATCATTTATGGGATAAATTATCTAAAGAGCAAAAACAAGAATTAGTATTTAAATACGTTGATAATATTAGTATTGAAGTTGATAAAAAGAAAAATATATTTATTAAGAGGATAAATATTAATAAAAAAGAAATTAATAATATTGGTTATTTATTTAGAGAAAACTGTTTTGATTTACTAGTTAATTCTAATGACAAAAGTTTGATATTATCTAATTATAATTCAAAAGATGATATAGATAGTTATATAAAATCGTTAAGTGAATTTTATAAGATAAAACAAAACAATTTAAATATAGATTCTATTAGTTTAGAAGAATTAAATCAAAATAATAGTTTATTACAAATAATTCCTAATAAAAAGCAATCTAGATTTGATCAAGAAAGTTTAACATTGCTATCAATAAATACTTAAAATATGTTAAAATTGTAGTAACAGTTATTTAAATCACAGATTGGTCAGACATGTCTGGCTAATTAGAAAGGTGCAATATTTATGCTAGAAAAAAATAATATACAAATGATTGAAGAAATTAAAAATGTAATTATTAGTAGTAGAAATAAAATCGCTTATGAAGTAAATAATACAATGATACTAGCGTATTGGAATGTTGGTAGGATTATTGTTGAAAATGAGCAAAATGGAAATATTAAAGCTGAATATGGTAAACAAGTTTTAAAGGAGCTTTCAAAAGAATTAAGAAAAATTTTAGGTTCTGGTTTTTCTGTATCAAATCTTCAATACATGCGTAGATTTTATCTTAAATATCCAAAACAACAGACACTGTCTGTTAAATTGAGTTGGTCACATTATTGTGAGTTATTAAGTATTGAAAATGATGATGAAAGAAGTTTTTATGAAAAAGAATGTGTTAATTCAAATTGGAGCGTTAGAGAGTTAAAAAGGCAGTTAGAAACCTCGCTATTTGAAAGATTATTATTATCTGATGGAAAAAATAATAAAGAAAGAGTATATGAATTATCAAAAGTTGGACAGACATTAGCTAAACCTGATGACATTTTGAAAGAACCATATGTTTTTGAATTTTTGGATATTAAAGAACCAAAACCTATTTTGGAGAAAGATTTAGAAAGAAAATTAGTTCATCATATGGAAGAATTTCTGCTTGAATTAGGTAAAGGATTTATGTTTGTGGGAACACAACAAAGAGTAACTTTGGGGAATACTCATTATTATGTAGATATGGTTTTCTATAATAAAATATTAAAATGTTATGTTTTAATAGATTTGAAAATTGGCACTATGAAACCAGAATATGCAGGACAAATGAATATGTATTTAAATTACTATAATGCTGAAGTAAATGATGAATATGATAATAAACCAATAGGAATTATTCTTTGTAAAAGTAAAAAAGAAGTGGCTATGGAATATGCTTTAGGTGGATTAGAAAATAATGTATTTGCTTCGACTTATACTTATTATATTCCAAATAAAGAGCAATTAATAAATGAGGTTGAAAAGGTTTTAAATGAAAATAAATGACAATGATAGGAGTGCTTTATGAATAATAAACTAGAATTTAAAAGAGTAATTGATAATAAAGTTTTAGTGTCAAGGGTTACTTATACGTGTATCGATAATTTATTTACAGAAGAAGAGAAAGATAATATATTAGTAGCTGAAATAAATCCAGAATATATGGATGGTATAAAGTTATGTGAACACTATGATATTGATGTTAAGACAGGTGCTAATTGTTTAGTTTGTGAATGCAAAAGAGGAGAAAATAAAAGTTATGTTGCTCTTCTTGTACCAACTGGATATAAGTATAATATGTCATCTACAGTTAAAAAATATACAAATTCACGAATGGTATCTGTTGCTCCATTAGAATATGTATTAGAACAAACAAAAATGGAATATGGTAGTATAAATCCTATTGGATTACCCCAAGAATGGAAGATTTTTATTGATCCTAAGGTAATGGAAGTAGATAGAATTATCTGTGGAAGTGGATTACAAAAGTCAAAACTTTCATTACCAAGTAAGTATTTATTAAAGTTAAATAATGTAGAAATTTTAGAAAATTTAGCAAAGGAGACTTGCTAACCATTGTCAAGTCTTTTTAATTATTATTTTCTAGCTTAT
>CAJTYF010000010.1 GCA_910583945.1 uncultured Bacilli bacterium | reverse complement strand
TCACTAATTTTTATAGATTTTCTTCTTCATTTTTATTTACTCTTTTTTTCTGTTTTCTATTAACTTGATTTTTTACAATTCAAAATTTACAATATTTATAAAATAAGAACCTGCTTCCCCTTTTAAAGTAATGTTATTCGAAATAACATATTTACCAATAATTATATCTACTAAAATACTTATAATAGTATACTCTAAATCTTTAATCATTTAAAAGCAATGATTTTACATTTTCCCATTTATTTATAGTTGTTCTATAAACATGTCAACTCTTCTTGCGTTACACCTTTTTTCTTTCAGAGTACAAAGAATATTCTCCTATTTTCTTTAATTCCATAACATCACCTTTAAAATTCATCGCTATAAATCAATTTAAACTCTATTTCAAGTTCAGAATACTTAATAAAAATAAACATAACTTTACAAAAAAAGAAAAAATAAGACTTTTTATCTCGTCTTATTTTTTACAATAAATTTATCAAAAGCGGCTAAAACTGCTGGAAGTACGACTAATATTAAAATTGTTGCACAAAAAGTTCCTTCTGATAAAGTCTTACAAATCTTTGCTGCAATTGCTGAGGCAAAGGATCCTACAATAAGTGTTACTAAAATAAGAATAGAAGCGGATGTTAAAATCGTATGAATCGATTTATTATAAGCATTAATTAACGCTTCTTTCCTATTCATTTCTTTTCGCGACTCTAAATAGTAAGAGGTATAAAGAATTGCATAGTCAATGGTTGCCCCCATTAAAATACTTTGAACAATTAATAAAGCAATAAAGTAAACACTTCCACCCATTAAGGATAAAATTCCCATGGTGACATACACAGCACATTGAATTAAAAGAACCAAAACAATTGGGATAATCAAAGATTTAAAGGTGATGGCTACCACAATAAAGATAAATAACATCGTCAAAATGGTAATCAACGTTAATTCACTTTGGAATGTTTCACTCATTTCTAAAGCCATAGGAGAATTTCCAATCACATAAATTTCATCATCACTTAAATTGTCTTTAATATTTTTGATAAAATTGAATGTTTCGTGAGACTCTTCTGGATAGATTGTATTGATAATCATTCGAGAATAATTTTCCCCCACTAATAAATCTTTCGCATCATCAACTTGATCACTCGCATTCGTAATCTCTTCTTTTAAGTCATTCGTTATAAATGTTGCAAAACGCTTGTCATTTAATAAATCATTTTTTAAATATTGTACAAAAGAATGAATATTCCAACGCCATGATTGATTATAATTCTTTACACTTCCATAATACGTATAGACTACAGAAATAGTATTTTCATCTAAATCCTTAGATAGTGTTCTTAAATTTTTGGTTAACTCTTTGCTCGTATATTTCTTATTTTTTAAAGAATCCGCCATAATCGTTTTAATACTATTCAGTTTCTTTTTAGCTTCCTCATTAAGTTGAGAAGAATAAGTTTTATTATTGGCAACATCTGTAAGTAAGAAATCAACCATTGTATTTAAGGAAACTTTTACTTCTTTCGATTTTGATGAATAAAGAGCATAAAGTAAACGTATTGTTTCTTCATCTATACCAAAAAGACGACTAAGTTCTTTTGGACTATAAGAAGTATCATTGATAACAGAAGTACAAACTTTATTTAGTAATTCTAATTTTGTTTGAGCATATTTATCTAAACCAATAGTTTTCTTATTTTGTAAAACAAAGGAGATAAAGTTGACTGGAGTCATCGTATAGTTATCCATTGTGTTACGAGCATAATCGGTCACTGTAAAAATTTGGATAACCTGTTCTTTTTTCATTCCAAGTATAGTTGCCATAGTACTTGCTTTATAACTTGGATTTTGGTTTAAGGAATCTTCCATGACTTTTTTGACTAAAGAAAGTGTACTGACTTGTTCTTCATTTAAAAATGGTTTTAAATGTTCCAAAGTTAGATTAATAAATTCTAAAGGTGATAATAAAGTGGTATCAGGTAAACCTAAAGCCCTATAGACTTGACTCACTAAAGCACCACCAAAAAACTGTTCTAATACATTCTTAGAAACCTTAGTTGCATTGATATTTCCTTCATTCTTACTAAATACTTTTAAATTTTCTAGACTACTCGTATCCACTCCGTTTAAATAAGAAGTATTCTTTTTTAAGAATAGAACATCTTCAATAAACTGATGGATACTAATAGACTTACTTGTTTCTTCTTTACTATACTTTAAAAGGAATAATTGTTTAATTTGATTTTCATCCATTCCGAAAAGACTTGCTAAAACTTTAGCATTACTTTCTTTTATTAATGAATTTTTATTCATAAAGGGTTTTAACATTTTGATTTGTTCCGCTGTTGCTTTATCTAAACGACTTGCATATTTTGAATTGTTTAAAACATCACGATTTAAAAAATTCATAAATACAGGTAAGGTCATTTTATTATTTATCGTTTTAGAAGAATACAAAACAAATAAATCTTTTACAACGCTTTTATCAAGTCCTAAAATCCCCGCAATTTCTTTTGCACTTCTCTTTTTATTGATTTCATTTTCTTTAGTAAAATTTTCTAATAATTTCAAGTTTTTCTTAATAGAAGAATCTATTTTATCTTTAAAAGTAGCATTTGTTAAAATATCTTTATCAATAAAGTTTAATAGTTCCGCATAAGACATTTTGATTTCCTCTTTATTATAATAATCAAAATAAATCATTTTAAGTAAGTCATCAGGAATGCTCACATCATTTCCTAAATCACTTAATTTATTTTTTAATTCTTGGCTTGTTAAATCTTCATTTAAAGTATTGCCGAAACATAGAATGGTGCTAATCTCTTCTGTTTTATTTAAACCACGACAGAAAGAGGCTACTTTCTCTTCTAACTCATTTTTATAGATGACAGCAATCATATTATTTTCAGGAAATACTGAAGCAATTTTATCATCCTCACTACTGGTATAAGCAATTAAAAGATTTCCCTTTAAAAAATAACTTCCAATAAATAAGACTATGAGTAAAATTGGTGCAATATGACGAATTTTATTCGCAAATCTCCCTAATAAATCGAGTTTAAGATTAAAGACTTTCTTTCTAGTTTTCTCTATTAAAGAATCAAACATTAAAATTAAACTTGGCAAGCAAAAGAAAATGCTAATTAAACTAAATAAAACACCTTTTGCTAAGACAAATCCTAAATCTTTTCCAATCGTAAAACTCATAAAGACTAAAGCAAGCATCCCTACAATCGTGGTAATAGAACTACTAGAAATAGATGAGAATGAGGCATATAAGGCCTTTTTCATTGCTTTTACTTTATTTTTTTCCGTTTCTTTTTCTTGACTATAACGATTCATAAGCATAATCGAGTAATCCATAGACAAAGCCATTTGCAATATAGCAACGATAGAATCCGTAATATTCGAAACACTTGAAAATATTATATTTGTTCCTTTGTTTAAAAAAACAGCAAGACCGATAGCCAACAAAAATAAGAAAGGTTCAATATAAGATTCACACATAATAATTAAAATAACCATCGCACAACCTATCGCTAAAGCAATAATCCAAGTTTGTAAAACGGGACCGTTACGCTCATAGATATTCCCACTCATATAAAGAGTATAATCTTCGTAATTTGTTTTTATAGTTTCATACACGTCTTTTGCGGTTATAGAATCTTCGGTATCACAGACAACTATTTCATAATAAGTATAGTTTTCTTTATTATGTTTCTCCGTGTCATCATAACTTACTTCTGAAACTCCATTAATAGACTTCAAATTTTTTAAAATAGAATTTTTTTCTTCCTCATTTAAACCTTCAAACATGAGATATAAAGAACTTGAGTTTTCACTTTTAAATTCCTTCTCCATAATATCCATCCCCTGACGGGTTTCTGAAGATGAGGGTAAATATTCTGATAGTTCATAATTCAGTTTTACTTTTTGCATAGTATAGATAGATAAACCTGTTAACACTAAAAATAAAACTAAAATAACATTTCTTTTATCAACAATAAAATCGGTTAATTTTTTCATTTTTTTCCTCCCCTAAATATATAGATTTTTTGCTTGCTTTTATAACAAACATTAAAAATTATAATCAAATTTCCCCAAAAAGAAAGAACAAAACAATTGATAGTGTCAAAATTTAGACATGCGTCAATATTTTGTTTACTTTTTTGACTAAAAATTTTATAATAGTTTCCATAAATGAGGTGAAAGAATGAAAGTCCAAAATAAAAATCATTCATCATTAAAAACTAAAATGAAAATTCAAGAAAGTTTTGCCATGCTTCTTCAAGAGAAAAATGAAATAAAAAACATCAGCGTAACTGAACTTTCTAAACGAGCCGACATTACCCGCTCCGCATTCTATACCCACTATAGTAGTATTTATGATGTCGCTAAAGAACTAGAAGAAGAAGCTTTAGAAAAATTAAACGAAATAAAGAGTAAACATTCTATTGAAGATATTGATTATTATTTTGATCATATTTTTAATTATTTAAAAGAAAACGAACGCATCTACACTATGATGTTAAAAAGCAACGACCCTCTCTTATTTGTCTCTAAACTAGAAAAAAGCATCAATAAAAAATTATACGATGCTTTAAAAAATAAACCCTTTGCCAACTTAAATTTAAATATTACTTTTTTTACAAATGGTTGCATTAATTTAATTATCAAATACTTCCGTAAGGAAATAAAAAACAGTTTAGAAGAAATAGACGATTACATTAAACATCTTTTTAAAACCTTCTTTATTTAAGATAAAAAATTACATTAAATTAAAAAAATGCCCTACAACACCAATAATACTTCCTAAAGAGACATGATTGTCATAGCGACTGGACTCTTTTTATCTTCTTTAGAAACTAAAATAATCACAGGAATGGCTATAAGAAGAGCAACAATGCCTCCTTTTAACCACCATAATTGAGCAAACCACTTGATTTCAAAGATAATGAAAGGAACGATGACATAGTAAAAAAAGGCGGAAAGACAAGAATATTTATCTACTTTCATTTTAATCATGGGCAAAACATCTATCACTCCCGCAACGATTCCAATCAATAACGTTAATAAGAAATGCACTTTTCTCCACCTCTTTTCTAATTTTTATATGGATTTAACTATACCATAAAAAAAGCAAATTTTCTATTACTTAGATTTGCTTTATGAAATTTATTTTAAAATGGATACTAATAAATCAGTTAGTTCTTGTTCAGTAATATTTGTAGTTTCAATATCAAAGTTAATGCCTTTATAATTAAACTCTGTAAAAAACAATTCATTATATTTGAAAATTTTTAACTCAATATTATTTATTTCAGATATTTTGCTTCCTTCTAAAGAAAAATAATAATCTCGAATAGGCTTATTTTCTTTAGAGAACGACACGTTTATATCTCTGTCATTTTTTTGATTTCTATAATTAAATACATAACTTTGTAATACACTATATTCATTGCTTTCTCTATCAGGTTTAGTATATATTTCATGAGCTTCTTGATAATCAAAATCACTTGGTATTTTTACTTGAGCAATTTCTTTAAAATAGAGAATGTTTTCAATGTGAGTTATTTTTACATCAGCATCAATACTTAGTACCTCTTGAGTCATTTTACTTACATCATTGATATAGAGATGAACATTATCTTTTGCTTCGATGTCTGGTTGATAAACATTCGTTTTGAATTCTTTATTAGTATTAAAGAACACAATACTACTTATAAGGCCTATTAAACAAATTGGAAGCAAAACCCCTTTCCATAGATTACTTTTCTTTTGCATTTTTTCTTCTCCTTTTTTGATTTGATTCATGATTTCGTCATAATATCTTTTGCAATTGAAATCTTGTTCAATTGCATGCTTTAACCTTTCTTTATTACTCATTCTAGTTACCTCCATTTCCAAAATGCACTTGTAATTCGTGAAGGGTTCTATAAATTAAATGCTTTATGTAAGAGTCGCTTCTTTGTAACTCTTCAGAAATTTCTCTAATGCTTAATTCCAACTTATAGTATAAATAAAACACTTTTGGAATATCTTGATTCTTTTTATTCTTAATAAATTGCCAAATAGCATTCCAATTCTCTTCTTTAATAATAAGAGCATTGATATTCATTGCATCTTCTATTGTGTCAATTATTTCTATTTCTTTATCATTAGTTTCAAATAAAGAAATGGTTTTTAGTTTTTGTATTAGAGTATAATGTTTTTTAATTTTATTATTTGCTATTCCTATAAGATAACTTTTAATATTAACGGTTGATATTTCCTTTTTATTTAAAAGATTCCACAATTCTAAATAGATTTCTTGCATAATATCATGCGTATCATTAATATTATGACATTTAATAATTACATATTTAGACAAATCTAAATACGTTTTATCATAAATCTCATTAAACTTATATAGGTTTTGTTGACTAGCCATTTTTATCACCTACACTATAATAATCCTTATTTTTCACAAAAAAGTTCCAAAAATAATAGAAAAAAAGCAAATTTTATGTAAATCTGCTTGATTATTTTAAAATAATAGAAACTTCTCTTTTATTTTTTTAATAGATGGGCGGTTATAATGGTATAGCTATACGAAATTGATAGTTATTTTTACATCATCTATTTCGCAATACCAATTTTTGCCTTGTTTATAAATAATACAACTTTTATCTAATATTTTATTTTTACAATACTCGATAACATCATTTGTATCTAATTGAAGATTTTTTTTAATTCTATCAACACCCATTTCAGTAGTATGAATTTTATTGATATTTAATAACAAAAGTTCTTTATTCATGTTAAACCTCTTCCTATTTTGTATCTCTTTCTTTTAACCACTCTATCGTTAACAAATAAAAAAGAGCTAGGATATAACACTTTAATTATAACTCCTATTTTTCTTCTTTAATATTTAATGACAAACTTTTAAATCTTCTTTTAAATCAAAACTATCATAACCACTAGCCAAATAGATATAATACGCTTCATCAAAAATTTCTTTTTTATGTTTAGGATAATTTTTCTTAAAATAATCATCTAAAGAGGTTATGACACGTTCATCTTCTGTTTTTAAGATTACAAAAATAGCACCCAAAGAATTCACTTTTATTTTAGAATACAACACTTTATCTAAATTAACAGAAATAAGTTCATTTAAATTTTTTTCAGTGGGTAGGATAATTTCAGTTGTAAGATACGCCGAAATTTGGTTTTCTAAGCACTTTTCTATTTCTTCAGCACTTTTCTTAAAATCTTTTTCATCCTTAAGTGCTTCTCCTTTTACAAATTCTATATATGGAGAACGCACCACAAGTTCTAAAAACTTTTCTTGCCATTCCGAAGTATTTTCAAGTAACCCTACAACTACTTTGTGATTCGTTTCATCGACATAATTAAAACTATAATTTTCATATTGAGACAAATTTCCCGTGAAAAAAGCGATAATTTTATCATTCACTTCATTTAATTCTTCTAAAGAGGCTTCTTTTTTCTTACAACCAATACTTAACCCTAAAAGACAAATACAAACAAAACCAAATATTTTTTTCATAAAAACCTCTAAGACTCTTTCTCTATTTTAATTCCTACTTCATGACCATTTAAATCAAAAGTTTCATTTAAAGTATCAACAAAACAAATTTCTGTTGCCAAGGTTTCTTTCTTTATATATTCTTGAAATTTCTCTAAAGTTAAATCAAACAACTCTTCATGACTGACAAACACTTTAATACGATCAACAACATCTAAACCAACTGTTTTACGCATATTTTGCACTTTGGAAACAAACTCTCTTGCGATTCCTTCTAATAGTAAATCTTCCGTTATTTCCGTATTTAAAATGATAAATTCATTATTTTCCATCCCCACATTAAAGCCTTCTTTAGAAGAAATACGGATTTCAACCATTTCTAGAGTAATCTCTTTTTCTTCTCCATCTATTTCTAAAAAAATATTTTCACCTTTTTGAAGTTTTTCTATCAAATTATGATCTAATGCTTCTAATTTTGTTTGAAATTCTTTTATTTTAGCTCCTAATAATTTTCCTACTACTTTAAAATTCGGTTTTAAAGAAACATTCATATAATCATTTAAGTTATTTACAAATATGACTTCTTTGATATTTAATTCTTCTTTGATTAGTGGAATTAAATCTTCAATTAAGGATTTATTTTTTCCATCTAATAAGGCTTCACTTAAAGGCTGTCTTACCTTGATTTTAGCCTCTTCTCTGACATATCTTCCGATACTAATTAAATTTCTCACTAAATCCATTTTTTCTTCAATCGTATCGTTAATGAAAGTTTCATCATATTCTGGGTAATCACTTAAATGAACAGATTCTTCCCCTGTTAAATCGCGATACAATTCTTCTGCTAAATAAGGGGTAATGGGTGCCATTAACTTACTTAAGCCTACTAAGACTTCATACGTTGTACGATAAACACTTTTCTTCGAATCATCTAAAGTACTTCCCCAGAAACGATTACGATTTCGACGAATATACCAGTTTGACAAATCTTCCGAAACAAAATGAGTTAAATAACGCACTACTTTATTTAAATCGTATTCTGAGAATGCACCTCTTATATTTTTTACTAAACGATGATATTTTGAAAGTAACCATTTATCGATTTCTTCGCGTTTTTCATAAGGAACATTGCAATTATCAGTATCGATTGAATCCACATTCGCATATAGTGAAAAGAAACTATAGGTATTTTTAAGAGGATTAAAGAATTTAGAATAGACTTCTTTTAAACCTTCCATATCAAATTTTAAAGGTGTCCATACTGGACTCACATAAGGAAGATAAAATCTAACGGTATCCGCTCCATACTCTTTCATGGTTGTAAAAGGTTCCACAATGTTTCCTTTTGATTTACTCATCTTTTTCCCTTCGCTATCTAAAAGAAGGTCATTCACTAAGACATTTTTATAAGGTGCTTTGCCTTTTAAGAAAACAGAAATAATTAAAAGCGTATAAAACCACCCTCTTGTTTGATCAATTCCTTCACAGATGAAATCCGCTGGAAATTGGCTTTCAAAAAGACTTTCATTTTCAAAAGGATAATGATACTGGGCAAAAGGCATAGATCCAGAGTCAAACCAACAATCGATAACGTCTTTACACCTTGTCATAGATCCACCGCATTTAGGACATTTTAAGTGGACGTCATCAACAAATGGACGATGTAAATCAATAGACCCATCAATTTCTTCAATAGCTTTTTCAACTAGTTCTTTCCTAGAACCAATCATTTCCGTATGTCCACAAGCACAAGTCCAAAAAGGAAGTGGAGTTCCCCAATAACGACTTCTAGAAATGGCCCAATCATTCATATTTTCAAGCCAATTGCCAAAACGCTTTTCCCCTACATAACTTGGAAACCAATTGACCGTTTTATTGGCTTCGATAATTTTGTCTTTTAACTCTGTTACTTTTAAATAATAAGAAGGTTTAGGATAATAAATTAAAGGAGTTCCACAACGCCAACAATGAGGGTAGTTATGCACCATTTTTTGTTTTTTAAATAATTTACCTTGTTCTTTTAAATACTTGATAATATCTAAATCGGCTTCAAAAATATTTTGTCCTTTCCAAGGTCCCTCAATGTAACGCCCGTCTTCGCCAACAGGATTAATACGTGCCAAATCGTATTTTGTAATCACTTTTTGGTCGTCTTCACCAAATGGAGCAATGTGAACAATTCCTGTTCCATCTTCGGCGGTAACATACGTATCATTCGTAACAATAAAGGCTTTTCCTGAGACTTCTAATTCGGGAATAAGTTGTTCATATTCTATATTTTCTAAATCTTTTCCTTTAAATTTTTCTAAAACTTCAACTTCTTCCCCTAAAACTTTAGAAACTAAACTTTCTGCTAAAATAAAGGTAAATTCTCCAGATTTTACTTTGACATAAGTTAAATCAGGATGCACGCATAACGCTACATTAGATAACAATGTCCAAGGAGTAGTCGTCCATACTAAAAAATAAACATCTTCACCCTTTTTCTTAAAAGGAACAATAACGGTTTCAACACTTATTTCCTTATACCCTTGAGCAACTTCGTGACTAGCAAGACCTGTTCCACAACGGGGACAGAAAGGCAAGATCTTATGTCCTTCATAAAACAATCCTTTTTTATAAAATTCTTTTAAGATATACCATTCCGTTTCAATGTAATTGTTGTCATAAGTAATATAGGGATTATTTATATCAATAAATTGGCCCATTTTCTCTGTTAAATCAGTAAAAGCCTCTTTATTTTTCCAAACAGATTCCTTACATTTTTCATTAAATTCTTTGATACCATATTTTTCAATATCGCCTTTTCCTGTAAAACCCAAAGTTTTTTCCACCCCAAGTTCAACTGGAAGTCCATGCGTATCCCAACCTACTTTTCTTAAAACTCTTTTCCCATTCATCACTTGATACTTACAAAAAGTATCTTTTAAAAATTTAGCAACCATATGATGAAGTCCTGGAAAACCATTCGCTGTTGCTGGTCCATCATAGAAAACAAAATTTTCCTCATTTTTTCTTAACTCATTTTGTTTTTCAGTAATAGACATAATGCCGCCCCAAGACTTACGAATAGCCTCTTCTACCTCATAAACATTTCTTTTATCTAATTCTTTAAAATTTTTCATCCATTTCACTCACTTTCTTTTACTAATTTTCTTTGTAATACTTCACATGCTTTGGAATCATTAATTCCTATATCATATCTCCTTGGATTAAAAGATATAAATTCATCAATAGGTTTCATTTCTACATCAATTCCTTGATAATAAGAGTTTTCTTGAATATCCTCCCATTCACGCTTTGTAAATAGTCTATTCATTATATAGTAATAACATATTTTTTGATATTGAAATTCATTGAATCTATTATTTTCACGAAGTATAACAGACTCCATCGAAACATTTTTTACAAGAAATTCAGCCTCTTTTAAATGTTGAGTTAAAAATGCTTTATAAAAGGATTCAAATTTTTTACTTCCAAATTCAGTGTAGATATAATCTATTGGTAAAAGGATTTTTTTCTTCTTTTTTCCTTTTTTAAAGGCTAATACTTTCATTTCATCATCATAGAATAAATAGCGATTCATTTTATTCGTTACAATTCCTTCTTTCATTTTTCTCCCTCTATATTTCTATCTATCTCATCTTTAGATAAAATACCTTTGTTTTCATTAGGATAACTACACAATACACTATCCATATATTGTATGCCACAAAAATATTTACAAATTGAAGTATTTTTAACTGCGCATTTATGTTCTTGTGTTTTTTCTTCTTCATTCCATGGACAAGTAGAACTTCCAAACTCAGGATTACTAAAATCGATGTCCATATTTGCCCCTTTTATTTTCTTTATTAAGTCATTGTCTACTTTCATAACCAAAATCCTTTCTTAAAATAAAAAGGAAGTACCACAAAGGACGAGTAAAACCCGTGGTACCACCTTACTTATACTTATCATTGATAACGCAAAATAATTTGCGGAAATATCTTACTTTTTTCAGATATTCTACTCCCAAGTGATTTTCTATAAATCCTTTTTATTCGTTTCCACCACCCACGAACTCTCTATAAAAAAATAAATTCATATACTCTCTTGTTCTTCGTATTTCTGTTTTTATTTTAATCTTATTCATTTTACTTGTCAATAAAATTAATCAAAAAAAGATGTCAATAAAATTAATCAAAAAAAGATTGACAATCCAGAAATTGAATGCTATTTTAATTATAAATTATTTAGAAATGCGTTGAAAAGAAATAGTAAAATAGAAAAAACTTTTGTTAAAGAGAGTCTTGTTAGGTGAAAAAAGATACAAAGGTAACTATTTGAATTCCTCTTGGAGCAAAACATTGAAACAAAAGTAGATGATTTTGGGTTCACCCATTATAGTGATAGAGTAAGACCAATTTTAATTGGTGTACTTGATGAGGTTATCTTTGTGAGAAGTTAACAAACTGGGGTGGTATCACGATTTATTCGTCCTCTAATATTTTCGAATATTAGAGGGCTTTTTTTTCTAAATAATTGGGAAAGGAATGATTTGAAATGAAGCGGTTTTTAGATACCGATTAAAAAAAGAACAAATAAAAAAGAAAGGAAATTTATTATGGAACTAAAAAATTTAAATTCAGAAACAAAAGAATTAATTAAAAATGCCTTAGGGATTTATTATGCTTTGAAAAATCAAAGTAAACTTTATCGAAGTGATGGGATGCTTGCTTTGTCTTTATATGTGGGAGTTTTAAGACTTGGTACTTCCTATACAATTACTAAGAAAATACCATTAACTTCTGGTCCTGGAACTGGGTACCCATGGCCAGATGGTATAAGACCAGATACTTCACGTGAAAAAATTGAATATCGTTATGTAAATTATGATTATGAAAATAAAGTATGCCAAATCTTAAATGAATATGGAATGACTATTGAACAAGTGCTTGCCCTTCTTCATTTAGACGAACAATTATCAACTCCAGTAAAGCATTTAAGAACGGAAAAAATGGAAAAACAATATAACGTAATCTATAAAGTTTTACTAGAAACGATTTGTAAATATTATATTGCTTCCGCTAAAGAAGCAAATAAGAATAGAACCTATTATACACCGAAAATAGAAATGAGCATTCCCATAATCATCAGTGCTATTCATTACCCAAATATTGATTCTACAAATAGTATCAAGATTTTATATCAAAAGTTAATGGGAATACCAAATCTTCCATCTTCTATGCCCGATTATTTAAAAGAAATTGAAAAAGAAGTAACTTGTAGTGAAGAACTAGGTAAAAGAGATAAAAATGGAAATCTAAAATTATCTCTTGTAAAAACCCCTATTGTTATGAATCCTGAAATTGGTAAAATTATTTAATTTTTTTGTAAAATAAAAACGATTAAGAAACATTATTTTCCTAATCGTTTTTTATTGTTCTTTAAAATTTTAGGGCAATACTTTTATATTTAATCAGTTATTTTGAAAGTATATTATATGCGAAATCACTCATCCAATGAGGAATAATAGCCCCATACAATGAGTTTGTTTTTAAATAAATGAAATTTAAAATAAGATGAGTAATAAACAAATCTAAGATCCAATTTAAATTTTTTATTGGCAAGTCACTTAGAGTCATTCCATAAGCAATCATTCTATATGGGAAATGCATGATAATAAATAAACTTCCTACTATAAATATAGCAACTCCTCTTCTTTTGATTAATCCACATATTCTTGTTCCAATATACCCTCTAAAAACAAATTCCTCACAAACGGCAACGAATAAGTAATAAATAAGTAATACTAAAATTTCTGGTAATTTTATTAAATGACTTCCATTAATTAAATGAGATAGGCAATTATTATAAAATAAAAATAAGACTAATAGGACTCCTATGTTTAGACTTTTTTGCCATTTTCCCTTAGAAATACCAATTGTATCTAAGGATTGCTTATTTATTTGCACAAATAATAATGTAATCAGAATCATTAAGAGATTAAAAAGACAACCCACTATTACTATATTTTCTTTTATAAATTCCCATTTAGTTTGTAATAAGGCTAAAACAGAATAATTAACCATTATAATTCCAAATAATATAAAAGCAAATATTCCATCCTTTTTTGTATACTGTTTTACATTATAATCATATTCTTTATCTACTTGTACTATCTTTAACATTTTTTCCTCTTCTAAAACACAAATTTATACTTTATTTTTCTTGAAAGTTTTTAATCACTTGGTTTAAATCTAATTTTTTCATAAAATCATAAGCTTCTGTACACTCTTGTTTAGAAATCCCTGTTTCTTTTACTAAAAAATTTATGGCTTCTTCTTTACTATCAAATTTAGCAATTATTTTTTTTAATTCTTTCATTCTTTGTATATAAGTTCTAAAATCGTTAATAGATATTTCAGATTTTTTACCATAAGCATTTTTTTCTATATAAGCCATTTTTCGATTATTCTCGATAATCCCACTAATAAAACCCATCCCCATAAATAAATATTGCAAACCATTATCTTTTATAAAGCCATAAATAATAAAGCCAACTATCAGAAACATAATAATTATTGATTCTAAAAAGTGATCTTTTTCCCATTTCTTCTTAAAATAGTCCACTTTATCTTTTAAAGTAAAAACATTATTTTTTAAAGCATCTAACAAATTACTATCCGCTACCTCTTTATATTTATTTTCGGGAATCCTTTCTCCACTAAATAATTCATTCAAAGTGATATTCAAGAGTTTACAAAGTTCTTGCATAATCGAAACATCAGGTAAATTAATGCCTCTTTCCCACTTACTTACAGCATTTTTAGAAACACCTAATTTCATAGCCAACTCTTCTTGTGTCAGATTTTCTTTTTTTCTATTTTCGGAAATAAATTTTCCAATACGTACTTGATCCATACTTTCTCCTCTTTTCATGAATCATTCTATCATTTTTTTCTAAATAGGAACACATACCAAAAGTTTACCAGTGATAATGCTTAAATCTTTTCCCAATTTTCTCAGCCTAATATTTTTTTTATAAACAAATTAATACTATAGATACTACTGGTGCCACTAAAAATGAAAATAACATAATAAAGAAAACTTTTAAAATATTAAATAACTTTAATTTTTTCTTGGAATGGCCAATTTTATAATATATCCCATTTATTTTATTTTCATCTTGAATAATATTTAAACAAGTAATAATTAAAATAAGAAAGAATAATAAGAGCAATACTATTAGTATTTTCTTTTTTTACAAGATTGTTCTTTATAGCGTTCGCGTTTAGAAAAACAATTACCACAAGTTTTACGATAGACACAAATATTACGATAGTTTGCAGTATTTCTAGGATAAAGTTGTCTGAGCTTTCTAATCTCTTTAGCAAACGTGGTAGGATCTTTTCCAATCGTGTTAGCAATCGCAATCTTAGTAGAACGATTTTCAATACCCATTTGAATAATTTTTCTTTCTTCTAAAGTATATCAAAAATGGAATTAAGTCATAGAAATATCTAACGGGAACTTCCTGTAAGACTAAATTCTTTTTTTATATTTATACTGGAATTTACTTTTTCACTTCACTATATTATTATTGATTTGATTATTCTTTAAAAAACTTTCCATTTTCTTTTCAACTATAATATACTCATTCCAACAAAAATAATCGCATAATGATGAGTTATACTACAATTATAAAGAAATGTGCCCAATTAGCATATTTTTTTCTGCCATTTAAAATAAGCAAAAATTTATTTCTTGCTTATTTATTTTGTTTTTATGCTTTACTTTTAAAAGGATGATTTAATTTATATTTTATTTCATCTTGAATGATTTTAACGGCTATATCATAAATTTTTGTTGCTTCAAACTCATCACAATTTAGCTTAATTATTAACTCCTTAATTATTTTGTCTTTATTTTTTTGACTGAGAAAAAAATTATTTTCTAATACTTCATTAATCATGATACATTTTTCTTCTGAATAGTAAAGTTTGTTTTCTAATTCTTTTATAAATTCCGTTTTATTCAATTTCATCACCATACATCTTTCCTTTAGAATCGAGTTGAATCTCATATCCATATTGAAAAATGTAAGCAATACTAAACAAAAACAATATTTCTACTAAACTAAATAATTCAAAACCAATATCTAAATCCACCTTAAGTATTAGTTCAAAAATAACACCCATTATATTAGGCAAAATGGTAACTAGAATCATTAAATAGGCCATTTTTTTAATATACCCCACATTTTGTAAAGTAAAAGGTGTATCTCCTTTATTAATATTTTTAAATAAATCTTCTAAGTATTTCAATAAAATACTCGTTAAAATCAAGAAAAGTATTAAAAAGATAAATCCAGTTTCAACATAACCAATAATCAGTTCTTTTGAATGACTTTCTAAAAATGTTTTTAATTTCGTAATCTCACTTTCGTCTTTTAATTCCATAAGCGTAGAATTATCAACACTTAAACTAATTTTATTATCGGTTTCCACAATAGAAATAACTTCATTCCCATTATAAATAATTCGGTCATTTTGAATTTCCACTTTACTTGTCACTAGAACTAAAATCACCATTGAAACAGCAACAATAGGAACACAAACAAGACACAAAATTCTTCCTATTTTAGCAATTATAGAAATGGTTTTACTTAAACCTTTCATTTTATTTTGTTGTTCTTTTTTTAATTTCACGACATTCATTCTTATTTCTTCATCTAATGAATTTAGATCAAGAATTGTATCATTTACTAAATCATTAATGTGACAATGAAAAATCTTACAAAGTTCTAATAAATTATTCATTTCTGGGTAAGCCTCACTATTTTCCCACTTACTCACACTTTGCCTCGATACATGCATTTTTTCTGCTAAGTCTTCTTGTGATAGTTTTTTTGATTTTCGTAAATTTCTTAAATTATCTCCAAATTTCATTAGATTTTCTCCTCCTTCTAGAACCATTTTATACAAAAGTATCATTTTTCACTATCAACTTTCAGTTGCATTTTCATTTTAAAGGAAAAACAAAGAGATATCAATCATCATTTTAACTACCTTGTTATGCAATTAACACAAGCAATGATTTTATAGACATGTTTAATTGTTTCTTTTGTAATTTAACTAATTCCTATAATATTTTTTAAATAGGAATTCTACAAATTATTTCATAAACCATAATAGTTAGTATTAAACTTACAAGCATAATTATATTTATTTGTTAAACAATACTATCTACAATTATTAAAGTATAGTACCTAATAATTACTAAAAATGTTTGATGTAAAATATAAATTGGAAACGAGGCTTTTCTAAAATAATTAGTAAGTTTATTTTCTTTATTCAAAAACAGTTGTGTTATACAAATAGCGATAAAATAATTGCTTTGTGTTTTACTATTTTTTCTATAAAATCCTCAACGGAGTATTAAAAAAGATGGAAGAAAAAAATTCAACGGATAAAGAAGGTAGTTCAAAAACTTAAAAAAGAAAAACATTTCCTAAAGAATTTTGATAATAAAGATAGAATTTTTAGTTAATGGAGGTAGTTATGAGGAAACATTATTTAGATAATATAAGAACTATAGTCATACTATTATTGTTTCCTTATCACACTTTTATTATGTGGAATAAGGTTTTGCAACACAAATATACACATCGCCGACTTGAATGGAAGAGGATTTTTTCCACAAAAGACTATTTGATTTTTTCTTGAAAAGCTAAATCATAAACCTTTCCCCCGACTTTCCCTGCTTTATTAATTTTAACCTCAACTAAAAAACAAATCATTGTTTATTTTTTTAGAAAAAACATAATGGTCACTTTCTTACTGAAACCCGTACTTTACTAATTTAGAAAAATCAATCTTACTTATTTTAAAAATATCACTTTCAATATTCATATTACCCTACTTTCCTACACTTTTATGTTTTCTTTAACTAACCTTCCTACAATTTCATTATAATACTTTGAATTCGTTATAGTCATAGGTACAATAATACATTTATATCTTGAATTTAAGAACTTTAAAATTTCATAATTAAAACTTCTCCATAAATCATAATCTTGAAAATCTTCTTTTTTTATAGGAAAAGTATTTAATAAAAAGTTTCCGATTTCTTAAGGGTCGTAAAGAATTGAGTTTCTTATTTTTTCTTTTAATTTCTCAGCAATCGTTGTTTTTCCAACTCCAAAACTGCCGTTAATCCAAATAATCATTTTATTTTTCACATTAAAAAGTTCTTCACTTTGATATAAAACTAAATCTTTTAAATTATTTATATTCATCTATATAACTCTCCTGTTAATAGAATTCATTTTATATATAATTCTTTCGGTGTAATTTTTTCAGTTTAACTGTTTACTCTATATTCGTTCTTGTTATCCATACACTTTACGACATCATAAAACGGTGTATCATAATAAATCACATGTGCACCAGAAACTTTTACCAAAGAAAATCTTGGTGCTTGATGAATGTTTTTATCACAAATGAAATCAATGATAAACAATAACATAAAAGAACAACAAAGAAGAACTAGATTAAAGACAACTCTAATAAAAAACTTTATTTTTCTAAAGATGAAATTTATTCCTATTATAGATAAGAGCGTTCCAAATAACGAATAAATACACCCCCAACTACTTTCACTAGGAAATACAGTCATAGCGGAAAATACAATAAATAACCCAAAACCAATTAAAATTAAAGCCACTATCTTTTTATTTTGGGTCATCTTTTTATTCGTATAATCAATTGTATTTACCATATTTTCTTCAAATGTTTCTTGGTACTTTTCTGGATTTACTCTTTCGCCACTTAATAAATCATTGATTGAAATGTTTAGTTCTTCACAAAGAGGTCTAAATAAAGATAAATCAGGCATATTTCTACCATTTTCCCAATTACTAATGGCACGGTCCGATACCCTAATTTATTTGCTAAATCACTTTGCGTTATTTTTTTCTCTTTTCGGCATTTCATAATAAACTTGCCAATACGTTCTTGATTCATAAATATTCTCCTTTCCAATTCCATTTTATACTAGCAAAGTATTTTTGAACACGAAACAAAACTAGAGTTTAAGTTTTTCTTATTTCTGTTTTAAATAATCGAGTAATTTAGAAATAAATGGTTTAAATAGCAAATAAAAAATATAGCCAATCATTCCTCCTAAACAATTTGTAATAATATCAGTAATATCAGCAGAACGTACGCCATGAACAAATGGTTGTAAAATTTCAATACTTAAACTGAGTAAAAAGGTAAAAAATAATACCTTTAATAAAGAAGTCTTTTCTTTTTTTAAGAGAGGAACTAAAAAACCAAAAGGAACCGTCATCAAAATATTTAAGCCAATTTGTCTTAAAAAATCCCCTCTTCCTTTTATAACGTCAATAAAGGGAATGAAGTTCATTGACTTATACGGATGATTAAAAGAAGTTGGTAAATAGAAAAGAATTGGCATTAATGTAAAATAAAGGACAAAAGAAAGATACACATACATGACCGTTTTAAGAAAAAATTTATCTTTTCCTTCTTGACGCCACTTTTTATAAAATTTAAAAACATAGATGAAAAATAAACAACTAAAATCTACTAAGGATTTCATATCACACCTCACTAAAAAAAAATTACAGTTAAAACTACACACTTTTATGAAAGAGATTACTCTATCATAAAATTTTTCTAAATCCTGTTTTTCTTAGAATGTCAAAAAAGGACCCATAGAGTTAATCTCTTTTGTTATCTTTATTGACTATTTCTTGTTTTAATTTTTTATTAGCACCAACAATCATAAAAATTGCCATAATAAAATTAATACAACCAATGGCCATTCCTGTTAAAGTTACCATCACAAATTTAAAATGAAAATCATTCTCTCCAAATTGATAAATCATGGCTACTGCGAGCGATAACATGGAAATCATCGCAACAGTAAAATGAATAACATTTACCAAGAAGAAAAAGAAACAAATAAGAATGCTAATAACTTTATAAAGCTATTAAAAAACATTAAAGAAAACCAAATATTTTATCGAACTTATTTTAAATTAAATTTTGACAAAACATTCAAGAAAGAACAATTTGAATATGATTTTCATTTAGCCAAAAATTTTTATGAAGACAAATATATTGAGTATCACATCGAATTTTTTATGGCGGGTTTTAATGCTATTGTAAAAAAATGGCTAAGTAATGGATGTCAAGAAAGTCCTGAAGAAATTAATCAAATTATTATAGATGAATATAAAAATAAGAATATCAAAATATAAGATATTCTTATTTTTATATTACTTTTTCTATTTAATTCTTTTTTCATATTTCAAACACTTCCTATTTAAGTTATTATTCAAAAAGCTAAATAGAGATATTCTATTATGAGCGAGCCAGTCCATCTACTTGTAAAATAATACCACTAATATAATTTGCCATATCACTAGCTAAAAATAAAAATGCGTTAGCAATATCTTCTGGAGAACCAATTCTACCTAAAGGAATAGACTTGATTAATGGCTCAATAACTTCTTTAGGAAGATTTTTAATCATATCTGTTTCAATAACTCCAGGAGCAATAGCATTTACACGAATGTTTTTACTTGCCAGTTCTCTGGGCAAGGATTTGGTTAATCCATTTATAGCAAATTTGCTAGTTGGATATAAACATCCACTTGGTTGTCCATAAATACTTACCATAGAACTTGTATTAAGTATCACACCGCCCTTACTTTTCTCAAAATAGGCAACTATATTTTTAGAACAATTAAATACTGCTTTAATATTTAATTCTATTATTTTATCAATTTCTTCTTGTTGATACATAGTAAGTGGAGTAGAAGAAGATACTCCAGCATTATTAATTAAAATGTCAATTTTACCATATTCTTTATAAATCAATTCAAATGTAGAATTAATTTCTTTTTCATCATTTAAATTAGGATAAAATCCTAAAACTTTGTAATTTAAATTTTCTTCTTTTAATAATTTTAATGATTTTTTTACTGATTTTTCTTTAGAACCAAAAAAAACAACTTAGCACCGTTTTGTAAAAATTTACGAACAATTTCAAAACCTATTCCTCTTGTTCCTCCAGTTATAATTGCTACCTTATCCTTTAACATCTTATTCTTATCCCTTCTTTTAAAAAATGTTTTGATTTTTCTTTCCAAGTTTTTACATCCTCTTAGTTTAATTCTCTATTGAATTTACTGCATTTCTTTAACAGGTAAATGTAAGAAAAGCTTTCTACATTTGCTTCTTCACCTAAATTTATCCTAAATAATCCTAAAGCAACGTTAATACTCTTTATTTTCATAAGCTGTTACTTTAAATTTTTCTATTCTTTTTACTCTTTATAATCAAAAATAAGCATAATAAAATTAATTCAAATTTCTTTATAAAAGTGATATATAAATTTAGAAAAAAGGAGAATAACTAAATTATTTTAAAACCATATTTATACTTATCATTAGAAATCAATTCAAAAGTTGACTATTCAAAAACTTTTCAAAAACCTGTAATCCATAATCTTTATTATAATAATTGGGGAATTCATTTAAATGTGCCAAGGCTATTTTAGCGGTTAAAATTAAATCATCATTCGTAACGTTCGTTTTTAAATGAATTGTTCCGTGTTCAAGCTCTATATTTAAACCTGTTAAAAATTCATCTAAAGTAAATTTATCAAATGCAACCCCTAATACAGAAGCCGCATACAACGCATCGTTTTTATTAAACATACTCATCACCAATATAATATATGTTTATTAAATTAAAATCATTTAAAAATTATAAATAAATCCTACTTCTTGATATTCTTTCTCCCCAATTTTGACTAATTTTTCTTTTTGGATTTTTCCACTCATTTTTAAATAAAATTTCTTTGCTGGTTCATTATCCTTTAAACACCACACAACCATAGTAGTTCGATTCTTACTTTTAAACTTGTTAAAAACAAATTTAAAAAGTGTTTTCCCAACTCCCATTCCTTTAAAATCTTATTTTACATAAAGTGCAACTATTTCGCAATCAATAGTAGTTAAATTGGAAATATAAAAATTATTATCTATATATCTACAAAATCCAACAATTTCAATTTCTATTTCAGCTATAAGGTAACTGTCTTTTTTATAATCTTTTTTTCTTTTTTCAATAATTTTATCCCTATCATTAATTTTAAATAATGATTATCAATTATTCCTTTATAATCATTTTTCCATCTTTCGATTTGAATATCAGCAATATCAGGGATATCATTTTCTACAAGATTTCTAATAACAATTTTTTCCATAAATCCAATAAATAACCTTTCTAATCATTTTTTATTTTTCTTTGATTGATATTCTTTTATAAAATTTCTTATTCCAGATGCAAGAAGTACAATATCAAAAAGAATGAAAATTAAACCGCCATAAATAGAATAACTTTCTTTTCTAAACAACAAAAGGATACCAATAAAGCCTATTAAAAAGATAATCAATAAAAAAAATATTGCGAACAAAAAAAAAGAGGATACCTAATCTATTTACTAATCTTCCTATTTTTCACTATTTCAAAACTTCCTTCAAATAGCAACTCAAATAATATTTCCATGGTAATGCTCTCCTCTTCTTATTAAGGAATAAAGTAACAAATCAAAAAAAACATCTAAAGAATACTTCTTTATCAAACTTTTTTTATTCATTGATAGTATAAAATCTTAATAATAATCTTTTTTTGATTTAACAAAAAATATCTTTATATTTATCTGTAAAAAGTCTTAAAGTTTTTTCATACTCTTGTTCACTCTCTAAACCAATAATCTCTTTCCCATTCGTTGATAACTTACGAATAATGGAAGTATGAGGATTTAAATTTTCACTTAAGAAAACATATTTAACTTGATTAATCATTAAAACATCAATAATAAAATACTCTTTATTATCTTCCAATACAATTTTATCGATTTCCATTATACGCAAACTTCTCTTTCTATACACTCTAAAGCTACATTTTTAAACTCTATTTCATTAGAAAAATGATTTTTATAAAGAAAATTTTCAAAGGAAAGATAATCGGTACCACACGTTTTATTAAATTGATTTAAGAAATCACTAAAATGTTTTTCTAAATCTTCTAAATGGGTATAAATAAGATAAAAAGATAAAACAGGATTTGAATATTTCTTTATGGTCTCTTTAACTATAGCTTCTAAATCGTAATCATAATCTATTTTTTCTTTCGAATAATAATCATTCGTTTGATAATTAAAATCCATAACTGAAACCAAATTTTCTTTTGTATACCTTTTAAAAATTTCGTCTTCAAACTGATTAATGTAATCTCGAATCAGCATCGTTTTTTTAGACCCATTTACAAGCTGTTGAACCATTGAAGATTGAACCCCACCTAAAATCATAAAAATGCCTAATCTTTTCGCAAAAGCATCTTTAGTAAGAATATCTTTTGATGTACGATAGAAAACATCGGCAACACCAATACTTTTTCTCATTGAAAAATTTTTCAAACGACGACCAAACAAATCACTTTCTTGCTGTTCTTTGCTTCTTCTCGTTTCTTTTTCTTCTTGTTCTAAAATCGTTAGTAAATCTTTAGCAATAGAACTCTCAGAAGGATTTAAACCTAAATCTTTATAAGCATTATAAATATTCCTAGCATTTAAAAGTCGAACTTGTTCCAATTTTTCTTCATCACTCATAATCTAAATCCTTCCTATTATCATATTAAATATACTATTTTTAAAAATGTTTTGTCAACGAAAAGTAAAAAAACTTTATTTTTTTCTTCTAATAGCTCTTTAGGACTGATATGATTATATAGAAAGAAGGTATAAAAAATGGATCAAAGCATTTTCAAAGAATACGACATTAGAGGAACGTATCCAATAAATATAAATGAAAATATTGCTTACAAAATTGGTTTAGGTTATGGCAGTTATTTACAAGAATTTTTAGGCGAAAAAACTTGTGTGGTAGGACGTGACAATCGTTTAAGCAGTTTATCTTTAAGTAACGCTTTAATAAAAGGGATCGCCGATTCAGGATGCAATGTTTATAATTATGGACAAATCACCACTCCTATGCATTATTTAACAAGACATATCAATCATCTAAAAGGAATAATGGTCACAGCCAGTCATAATCCTAAAGACGATAATGGATTTAAATTTTCTTTTGATGATTTAGCAAACGCTAGAGGACAAATGATTTATGATTTTAGAGATTATATTTTAAAAGAAAATTTTTTAAAAGGGAATGGAAGCATTGAACAAAAAAACATTACTCAAGACTATCTAAATTATATGAAGAAAAATATTGATATGGGACAAAAAAAAGTAAAAGCAGTCATTGACCTAGGAAATGGAGCGACAACTTGTATTGCTAAAAAAGTACACGCTTTATTTCCAAATTTAGAAATAACTTACCTTTGTGATGAAAACGATGGAAGCTTCCCAAACCATCATCCAGATCCAGCTGTAGAAGAAAATATGACAATGTTAAAAGAAAAAGTTTTGGAGTTAAAAGCGGATGTAGGAATCGCTTACGATGGTGATGGCGATCGTTTAGGAATTGTTTTAGAAAATGGAGAGTACATTTCAGCCGATCAATATATGATTTTAATTATAAAAGACCTTATTCCCAAAGCTATAAATAAAACCATTCTTTATGATGTAAAATGCTCAAAAGCTTTAGAAGATGAAATTATAAAATTAGGAGGAACGCCTTATTGTTATCGTACTGGAACCAGTTACACCGAATCAAAAACAAAAGAATTAAATTTAAGTTTTGGAGGAGAATTTTCAGGACACATCTTTTTTAACGACCGTGATTACGCATTAGGTAGCGGCATCTATGCTGGACTTCGCTTATTGGAAATCTTATCTAAAACAAATCAATCCCTTTCCACTATGCTAAAAGATACGTCTAACTATTATCAAACACCAGAAATAAAAGTTCCTACTACCAATGAATTAAAATTTGAAATTGTTAAACACGTTATCGATTATGTTAAAGAAAAAAAATACGAATATAACGACATCGACGGCGTTAGAGTAAATTTTGATTATGGTTGGGCTTTAGTGCGAGCAAGTAATACTGGACCAAACTTAACTCTTAGATTTGAAGCAACCACTGAAGAAGAATTAAATAAATTAAAAGAAGAATTTACAAGTGTTGTAAATCAATACTTATAAATTCTTTTTTATTCAATTGATTATCCAAGGGTTCGAAATCGATCCTTCACCATCACTAGCTTTAATGTCAGATTCTAAAACGACAATTGGTCTTAAACTCCCTTCTTTGAAATGATCTACATAACTAATACCATCAAAACCATAAACATATAAACTATCAATTCCCCCTAAAGCTGTAACAAATCGTACATGATAACCAAAATTAGCTTCATTCCAACTAAACAAACGACTGGAAATAAAATAATCTTTCGCTTTACTTCTCTCGTTTATATCATAAGCAATCAATTTATTATCATAAATTTTCTGTACTAATAAAACGTCCTCTTCATAAAAATCATCACCGCCACCAAATACTTCTTTGGGTTGACAAGCTTCATTTGTAGAACAATTCCATTCTTCTAAAGAAGAAAGATATTCTGTCTGAGTATGAAATCCTAAATTTCTTGAATTATTAGTTATTCCAAAAGTTTCATATTGTTCAGCGAGCAAATTTAAAACACCTACAAAATTCATATAACCTTTTTTTCGACAGAAATAAATAACAGAACTCGAAACATATTCTGATAAAAGTTCTAGACTTCCATCTTCATTTTTTCTTATCACTCTCCATAAATTTAATTCACTTGGATTAATTGTTTGATTACTATCACAACCACTTAATTGAGAATCCAATTCATAATTTTTAATAATAGGTGTATATGATACATAATCACCAATTTTAATATGTTCATTTAATCGAATTCCATTAACAAATTCTACACTACAATATACTTTTTTATTTCCATTAGAATTAATATTAATAAGTGCCCATAATGAATTGCTCCAACTAGCGGTGGCTCCATTTGCGCAAGTCACATTTTTGGCTACCAACCCCTCTTCAATGGTTGGAAACTTTTCTCCTTTTTCGCCATTTATTGTAAAAGCAAGCTGGATGTCTTCCTGACTAAATTCCGGAACTCTACCCTTTAAGACATTAAACTCTCTTTTTTCTTCATAAAATGCAAAGGTTTTATATAATGTAATAACTCCAACAATCATTAAACTTCCTAATATGGAATACATTAATTTCTTACTTCTTTTGTCTTTGGTAAACCTTTCTAGTTGGTTATTAGTTTCTAATAACCCCCTCCCCATTCGTCTTTTTAAATCCTTTCATTTTTTTCTTTTCCTTTCTTCTTAAGACTTTTCTATAACCAAATAAGAATCTTTACCTTATTTGTAATTCAATTATATATCACTTACTTTATTTTAACAATAAAAAAACCGTTAAAAATAACAGTTCTTCTATTTAATGATTGATTCTAAAGCAAGTGTAATAGATTCATTTAATGATTTTTCACGATCTTCTTGACTCATAAATTCCTCACTAAACTTACTATCCACCACCGTTAAGATACAAGCCGATTGTTTATCAAATGAATTAGCAATATGAAACAAAGCAAAAGACTCCATTTCCTCACCAATAATCTGAATATTTTTAGGAACTCTACCCAAAACATGTTCATTATCACTGTAAAACCCAAATTGCTCGGTTGACATCACACAACCATTATAAACATGATACCCTAATTCTTTTGCGGTTTCATTAATCTGTCTATTCAAAATAGGGCTTGGATAAACCAAATGCGTCGGATCGCCATTATAAGAATAAGCAAAATTCCCTTCATTATAAGAACTATCCACTACAATTAAATCTGGAACATTTAATTCAGGAATTAAACCTCCACACGTTCCTACCCTAATAATTTTCTCTACGCCATAAAAGTAAAATAACTCAAAAGCATAAATACTCATACTAGGCATTCCCATACCAGAACCCATAACAGTTATTTCAGTCCCTTTATAAGTTCCTGTATAGATAAACATATTTCTTGTATCACTTACAAGTTTTGCATCACTTAAAAAGTTTTCAGCGATATATTTTGCACGTAAAGGATCTCCTGGCATAACAACAATTGGTGCAATTTCCTTTTCTGTACAAGCAATATGAGCTGGTTTTAAATGCTCTAAAACTTTTGGTGCCTTCACAATAATCACTCCTTATTATTCTGTACTTAGTATATCAAAAAAAAGTAAAGTTATAAATAACTTTACCTTATTTTTACTTACATTTACAAAAAATTGTCATCCTCTATATTTACACAAAATCGACTTTACTTCCTCCGGTGACTCATTAAATAATTCTATTCTAAAATGTTGAATACCTAAATTTTTATATTCTACAAACTCGCGAGATAAAACTTCATGATAAAAAAGGTGCGTTAAATGTTTTTTAGAATTAGAAAGAATAGGATATTTTTTATTATTCCCATCTTTAAAATAATAACTCTTTTTTTCCATACAAACAGAACAGATATCATTTTTATTAACCAAATAATTTAAAGGACATGTTTTCATAACCATTACTTCTGGTCTTCCATAGAGAAAAAATTCAATTTTATGAATGGGAACCGCTTGACAAATAGATTGAACATCTTGAAAACTATTTTCAATAGACAGAGTTATACGCTCGACATTGAATTTTTTTAAATAAGCAAAAGTATAGCGATTGGTAACATTTAAATAATAGTCGGTAACAATTGAATTTTTAGAATGATATTTATATAATCCTCCAGTTTCTGTGACTAACAAACGTTCATTCTGATAATCTTTAAAATGCGTTTCAACACGATCCAATCTTAAATAGACGTTTTCATGATGTTTATATTTATGATACAAAGCCTCATCCGTCACATAGACCGTTGTAACTTTTAAATCAAGACAACAAATTAATTGTTCCTCGTTTCTTACTAATACATGAAAAAACACTTCTTGACTCTTTTCTTTTTCCTCATGTTGACTCATTAAACTATTTTCAACTTCTACAAATGGATGAACGACTTGCTCTTCTCTCTTTTTTTGTAAATTTTCAACCAATTCTCTTCGAATTCTTTTAATTTCACTCATAGAAACAAAAACATGTTCATCCAAATCGACAACAACATGATCTAAAACAAAGGGTGTATTACCTAAAGCACTTATCTTTTCAATTAAAACATCTTCTGTAATCGATTGTCGCAAAGCGTTTGATACAACTTCTCCTAATTTTTGTACTATAAACATTCCATCACTAAAAATCACTTCGAAGGGCTCTCCCAACTTAGCTTTAACCGTAATCCAAATAGGAATTTTCTTTTCTTCGTATCTCTTTAAATGTTGCATAAGTTCAAAATCAATTGTCTTTAAGACACTTCCTTTTTTCTTTAAATCAACCTTATTATCCAAATAAACAATACTTCCTTTACTGGCTTTATGAATGAGTAAACCTTTTTTATCATAAAGAAAATTAACAATAAACCCTTTGTCCTCTTCTTTAAAACGTATTCCATCATTTTGAGTTAAATCTTCTTCCAATAAAATCTTTATTTTATCTTTATGAATTTCTAATACTTGCCCTAAATAAATCCCTTGATGATTAGGGGTTTTAATATTCATAAGTGATTTAGAACTTTCATTAAAAAGAAACCCTTTAGTAAATTCTCGATTAAACAACACCGTAATCTCTTTTTTCTCTTGTAAAGTTAAAAGCTTGCCATCGAGAAGTTTTCGATAAAGATGTGTCACCAATCCAACATATTCAGGACTTTTCATCCTTCCCTCAATTTTTAAAGAGACAATGGAAGTTTTTTTAATTTCATCAAAAAAATCTAGGGTATTCAGTTCTTTTGGACTTAAAAGATACTTGCCCTCTGTTTCTACTTCTTCACCATCACAAAATAGCTTAAAAGGTAAACGACAAATCCCCGCACAACATCCTCGATTACCACTACGATTCATAAGTAAACTACTAAACAAACATTGCCCTGAATAACAAACACATAACGCCCCATGAATAAATACTTCCAGTTCTAAAGAAGTATGAAACTTTTTTATTTCTTCTAAAGAAAGCTCTCTTGCTAACACCACTCTTTTGATATCAAGACTTTCTAATAATTTTAATTGTTCTTCATTATGGGTATGCATTTGTGTCGAAGCATGAATTTCCAAATTAGGAAAACAAGTACGAACCAAAGAAATAAGACCTAGATCTTGCATAATGAGCGCATCCACATGATTCTGATGCAGAAAACGAATATAATCTAAAACCTCTTCAATCTCTGAATCAAAAAGAAGCGTATTCACCGTCACATAAATTTTTACTCCATAAAGATGTCCATAACGAATCGCTCTTACCATTTCTTCATCACTAAAATTATTAGAATAAGCGCGTGCACCAAATTTTTTTCCACCTAAATACACCGCGTCACAGCCATTATGAATCGCATACACTAAACTTTCAAAATTCCCTGCGGGACTTAATAACTCTTTTTTCATACGTATCACAAACTTTCTAACATTTATTATAACTTAAAAATGAAAAAAAGTTTCATAAAGAAACCCTATTTTTTATCGATATTCGTATCATAAGAAATATCAGAAATTTCATACTTTCTATTTTTTGAAACATAGCTAATTAATTTTGTCGATCCCCAACCAAGTATTGCTAACAAAAAGAAATAAACAATACCAAAAGCGGTAAACTTCGGTTCAGATTTCGTAAGCAACCCAATAATACTTGCTCCAGCACTCATACTCGTAACAAGAGTCAAGCTATTAATCGATTTATTGGAAACGTCAGTTTTAAGCCCATTAAACAACTTCTGAGCTGAAGATAAATATGTCTGAGTCATATCCCATAAATATTTAATATAATCTAAAGTATCTCGAAGTGTTTCAAAACGATACCCGGAAATTGCCAAAAATTCAGCTAACTCAGGTTCATTTTTAGAAATTTTTTCTCGAGTAGAAATATACGTTCCCATTTGATTAATTCTTCCATCAATTAAATTAACCGTCTTAGAATATCCTTCTAACTTAGAAGTAAACTTCACAATATCGGCACCCTTAACTTTAACATTTTCTTTAACTTCATCAATTTTTTCCCATATAATTCGATGTAAATTTAAATAACGATGCATTTGGCCTTTAAATTCTCGAATAAAAATTTGTGATTCCAGATATTTTTCAATACTTTCTATCGATTTCTTTTTATTATTAATCAAATAATATTTATCTCCCCGCACCACATCATATTTTTCATTATTAAACTCAAAATATTTTTGTTTCTCTGTGCGATTTAATAAATCCGCTATCTCTTCTTTTGAAGCGTTATCGCATACAATAAAATAAGGATAAACCGTTTCAATATGAGCAAGCTCTTTTGGGACAGGTGCTCCTAAACTAAATAAATAGTTAATTGCTGGAGAAAGTTTATTTTCATAATAATCCGTTACTTTATCAATATCGGTAAATAGAGTGTCTTCTGTCACATGATTATTATTTAAAACAATCAAACCATCTTCATAGATTTTAACTGTAATATTAAGGGCGGTTGTAAACGTTACGTATTCTTCTCCACTCACCCCATAATCAAGACGTCCAATTTCTAAACTTTTATGAAAATCATTCAATTTTTGTTGATCTAAAGATAAATTTGACTTACATTCACGAAAAAAATCATAGATTTCTGTTAACTGTAACATCGTTCTTTGAAACCAACCACCTATATACACATTAGTTATTTTCATGATTTCCTCCTAACTCTAGCTCAAAAAAAGTAGCATCAATAGGTTGAAACCCAAAACGTTTATAACATGTATGAGCGGGAACTCTAAAATTTTTACTCCACAATTTAATACTGATGCAACGTCTTTCTAAACAAATCTTTTTAATAATTTTTAACATTTCGGTCGCTACATGATGTTTACGATACTCTGGATCCACACAAACATGATTAATAATGGCATAATTTTCCATCCCCGAGAAAATAGTTTCAATAATTGTAATTCGAGTATGAGCAATGATTTCCCCATTACACTCACCTATTAAATAAATTTGATTTTTATCCTTTTTCGTTTGATTAAATACTTCTAAAGCTTTTTCTACACTGGTTTCTTCGTCAAAACATTTATTACAAAGTTTAACAATTCCTTCCACTTTAGAAGAATCGGCAATATGAAATCGAATTTCCATAACTTCTACTCCTCTTCTATTATAAGAAAATTGTATCATAAAAAAAGAAAACCTTTATAAGATGTTTTCTATTTTTTAAATTATTTACAATTCATTGTCATTTTTTTATTTTTAGCTGACGAAGACTTGATTTTTCTTTTGTTTCATAATCTTTATCAATGAAACAATTTAAAATAGAACAATAATAATTCCAGTCCACCAACTTATATCTCTTAGAACTTATTTTTGAAATAAATTTTTCTTTTAAATTTCCTAATAAACTTTTCTGTTGCTCTGAAAAGACCGTTGAGAACAAACCCATTTTGATTAATTGCAATCCTTTTTTATAATCACAAACCTTTTGACTTTTTTCATAAAAAGCCAGTTTCAAAATCATTTTTTCAAACTCTTCTATTTCTAGCGTTTCTAATTCTTCAAAAGAAAGAGCATTAAAATAAATTTTAGTCAAATAAGGATTTTCTTTAATCATTCTTTGGGTGTTAACAAATTCTAAAGCTTGTTTTCTTCGTTCAATAAAAAACGGTTCTTTTTTCCATATTTTTAAATTTTCTGTACAGACATCAATCACATCTTGATACCTTTCAAGTTCAAGTAAAATCATGATTTTTTGAGTTTCTAAAATTAAATTAGGTTCACAAAAATCATAAGAGTAATACTTCAATGCCTCTTCAAATTTACCATTTGATACTAATGATTTAATAAGATGACTGATAGCAGTATCGCGTGATTTCAAAAAACAAGCATCTTTCCAAAAAAGAAAGGCTTTTAAAGCTTCTTCTAAAATTTCTTCATAACGTTTTAAAATAAATAATAAAAAAATCTTTTTTTGATAAAAATCTTTATATAAACAACAAAGTTCATCAGTAAAATACTCTATTTCTTCAGTAAATTTTCCATTATTTTCTAGCTCTTTTAAAATGCTTTTTATAATATCTTTATCTCTTTCATAAATAAATTCTTTTTTAAAGAGGGCCAAAGCTTCTTGATAAGCTCCCCGTTGATTCATTTCTTTAACTAAATGTCCAACCGCCGTATTTTTAGCGGAAGCAAAATAATCATCCTTCCAGATACGACTTGCCAAAGAACACTCTCTTATAATTTCGTTATAATTTTTCAATCGAAACAAAATACTAATTTTTTTCTTTTCAAGATAAGAATTATGAGTTGTTGTAAGAGAAGGACAAATAGCTAAAGCCTCAACAAAACGTTCTAATCTAATATATATCGTTATTTTTTGGCCTAATAAAACATCATCTTGGTAACACATTTCATTTGTAAGATATTTTAAAGCTTTCTCATATTCATCTTTCTTAATATGTTCCCCCACAAGATGACTAATTGCCGTATTTTTTGATTTTAAAAAATGTTCTTCAGGCCAAATAGTATATGCTTTTTCACATTCAGTTATAATCTCTAAATACTTAGCAAGTTTAAATAAAATATGAATTTTTAGAATCACTATTTTCTTATTAGTAGAACATAAATTTAAATGACATAAAGTCAAGGCTTCCTCATAACTTTTCTTATCAATTAGTTTTTGAATGCAACAAATTGTATCATGAATTTCTAATGGCATTTTTTCTTTTTTATCATCCATACAATCACCAACTTAATTGCTTATTATAACAAAATGTTTAGAATTGTAAAGAACTTTCACCCGTTAGATAATTAATATTTACACCCTTTTCAGAATTAAAAATATAAACATGAAAAGATAAACTTTTTCCTTTATCTTTTAAAGAAGCCGCTTCTAACTCTATACCTCGAGCAACCAACTCTCCCTCTTTAAAAATAGGAGTCACCCGATATAAGACTTTATCATGACTTTCTTTGATATAATCAGCGATTTTGTTCTCAAAAGGAAGCATTTTTTTTGTATTGGTCGTCCTTGTGCACGTAATCAAATTTTTAGGATTCGCATTTTGTCCTGTTAATTGATAACCAATCAAATGACAACGATTATATAAATATTTTCCATCTATAAAATCATATTTAATGGTATGCCATCCACTAGGTTTTATAGAACCAATACTTTCTCTTTCTTTGTTAGGCATCATGCCCTCATCAATTAATGCCATCGCTATACCACATCTTCCAAAATTATCCAAATCACTATAAGATTCATAAGAATCTTGCAAAAAATCTTCCTCTTTAAAATTAGGAACATTTTCATTTAATAGAACATAGTCCCTTCCTTCATCTTCAGGAATTTCCATTATCGAATCATAATTATTCGCAGAATGAGCTTTAGAAAGTAGAGGTGTACTTTCCATAATCCCATGAATTAAAACTCCCAATAAAGCTAAAGCAACCACCAAAAGTTGTTTATTTTTACTCTCTTTTTTCTTTTTTCTTTTCCTTTTCATAACGACTCCTATATTTATATCTTTTTCCCACTAGAATAATAAAAATCATCTAACAAAAAAAATGTTTCACTATTTTCTATAGTCCTCAAATAAGCATTAAACTCTATATCGCTTACTTTTTGATAACCTTTCTCTAATAACTCAGCAAATAAATAGCCATCTTTATGAGTAAATTGTGAATAAGTAAGATCAGCTAAAATATACCCCCTCCCCGCTTCATTTAAAGGAATGAGAACAAAAACATGTTCATACGCTTGACCATAATCTTTAGTATTTACAAGTCGAGCCATAACGTGTTCTTCTTTTAAATGCGTAATTAAAGTACCATTATAAAATTTACACATTCTTTCTTTTCCTTTAATGGAGACTTCTCCTTCATGACTGACAATTCCACAAAACAAGACAAAATTTTTTAATTCTTCATGTGTTTTTTGTATAGCAAACTTAATCTTTTCTTCAACATTAATTCCCGTAATATTTTGCATTCTTTCATATAAATTCATTTTTTCTTCCTCTCTAAATATTGTAAAGCTTTTTTTGCTTGATGATATTCTTCATAATGTTTTATTTTATACTGTTTTCCATCCTTAATAAAATTTGATCCAGTCTGATGGAAATCAAACTTTACCCCATTTTCATCACAAGTCTTTTTAATTTGTTCTACCCAAGAAAAATCACAAACTCTAGCATTCGGATAAGACTCTCCTCCCACCGAAATAGACTCAATTTGCTTAGATTTTAAAAATGTTGAAAAATCAATAGATTCTAATAAAGGGGAAGCAAAAACAACTTTTCTTTGAGCCTTAATTTTTAAAAAAATGGGCATTCTTTCATTCATTTTTAACGTATTTTCCATGGTAACAGCCAAGATAACATTTGGGTACCCCTCGCCCCAATCTTCTGGAATACAAGCTAGAAAGCGATCAATTCTTTTCGTTGGAATTAAAAAGAAAACATCACTTCTTTCTTTAATAATCTTCCAAGCCTCCATCCGCCATTCATCAGCATCTTTTAGAAAAAAATCACTCGTAAAACAAGTAGCAACCGTCACTCCACCAGGAATTTTATAGTCCCCATTTCTGTTTTTTTTTAAAGGATAATCAAAATTGGTTTTTGATTTTGTTATCTTACTTGCATCCACACCTCGTAATCCATCTAAATAATACACATAGCAATTTAAGCACCCTGGGCTACACTTTTTACAACCATGCCAAGGATTCCATTGATATCGCATACCTTAACCTCTCTTGTACTCATTTTATCATACTTTTTAAATAAATTAGAATACAAAAAAAATAGGAAAACTCCAAAACAGAAATACTTATAGTTATTCACATCTTATCAAAATTAATTTTTTAATTTTCTAATTTTTTAAAACCATTACGACTCCATAACCAAAGAGGGGTATGAACATCAATGGGTTTGTACTTTGTACCATTTAGTAGTTTTTGCCATCGTTCAATTACAATCTCTTGCACATGACTAGAATGTAATTCCTCTTCTGTAAGGAGTCCAAGTTGATAAGTGGCTTTACACACATGTGTATCGGGTGCCACAGTTAAATTTTCAATATTTTCATATTTTTTATCCGTATATTGATAAAGAACATATAACCAATAATTACAGATCTTAGTTCCTGATAAATAAGGGAATTCTTTTTTATGCTCTTTTTGTATAAAATCTCTAATCCTGTTTACATCATTTTCTAACATTTTAAATAATTCTCTTATATCACCATCAAATAATTCTACAAAAGTCTTGCAAAGACTTAACCAAATCTCTGTTTGCTTCTGTTTTTGTAATGCCACTTTATATTTTGTCAAAGCTTCTTGCACCTCTTGAAACGTTTTTTCTAAACAAACTTTAGGAGAAAATACAAAGCGTGTCTTTTCATCTTGATAAGTCTTTAAAGCACTTCCCCAAAGTGTATAGGAATTTCTTTGATAATTTAATGCCATTGGTAAAGTAAAATAAAGATAATTTTCTAAACCTCCTTTTTCTAAATGCGGATTGGCATCTTCTGGCATTACTTCTCCTCCCAGTTCACCATTCTGATACATATTTATAAGTATTTCTACTTTTGTTAAAATGTTCACTTTATTCACTTCAAATCACCAAGTACATTATACTATAAAAATAAGTTTTATTGTAATTCATCAAAAAAACCGGTACAATATTTTTATAAATATGGAGGTTCAAAATGAACATTTACGGTATTGCCATTATTGGTGCTAATGGAAGTGGAAAAACAACTTTAGGTGCTGCCTTAGCCAAGACTTTGCAATTTAAACATATGGACATTGAGGATTATGCGTTCAAACCATCTTCCGTTCCCTATTCTGCACCTCGTACAAAAGAAGAAACACAAGAATTATTACTAAAAGACATAAGACACTACAAAAAATTTATCCTCTCATCAGTGAATGGAGATTTTGATTCTGAAATCAATTCTTTTTACAAGTATGTTATTTACCTTAAAGCTCCATTAGAAATACGAATGAAACGTGTAAAACAAAGAGCCTTCAACCAATTTGGCGATAGAATGACTAAAGGGGGCGATTTATATGAACAAGAACAAAAGTTTTTTCAATATGTTAAAACGCGCACGATGGAGAAAACCGAAGATTGGTTAAAAACCGTTACTTGTCCCATTATTTTTTTAGATGGAACAAAACCTATTGAACAAAACATAAAAATAATTCAAAATAAAATAAACTTAAAACAAAAAGCTTGTATTTAATAAAACTACTAAAATAGTTTTAGTCAAAAAATTAGCACTCCGTATTGACAAGTGCTATAACAAGTGTTAGTATAAAAATCAGAAAAGAGAGGATTATATGAAAAAACAATTTAAAGCAGAATCAAAAAAATTATTAGATATGATGATTAATTCTATCTATACCAATAAAGAAATATTTTTAAGAGAATTAATATCCAATGCAAGTGATGCATTAGACAAATTAAGATACAAATCTCTTACTGAAAATAACCTAAAAGTAAACAAAGATGAATTAGCCATTCATATTGATTTAAATAAAAAAGCAAGAACCATTACCATTAAAGATAACGGTATCGGTATGACCGAAGAAGAATTAGAAAACAACTTAGGAACCATTGCCAAAAGTGGTTCAGAACTCTTTAAAGAAAGTGCTGACGATAAGAAAAATTTAGACATTATCGGTCAATTTGGTGTTGGATTCTATTCAAGTTTCATGATTAGTAAAAAAGTAAGTGTCACCAGTAAAAGTGCTGAAAGTAAGGAGACTTACACTTGGGAATCTACAGGTGCCGATGGTTTCTCAATTAAAAAAAGTGAAAAAGAAGAAAATGGAACGGAAATTATTCTTTACTTAAAAGATAATACAGATGAAGAAAATTACGATGAATTTTTGGAAAACTATAAAATTGAAAGTCTTATCAAAAAATATTCAGACTATATCCCTTACCCTATCATTATGAAACAAGAAGTAACCAAAAAAGATGAGAAAGAAAAAGAAATCACGGAAATTGAAAACAAGACAATAAACAGTCGTATTCCTTTATGGAAGAAAAATAAGAGTGATGTGAAAGACGAAGAATATAATGATTTCTATACTGATAAATTTTATGATTACGAAAAACCAGCAAGAATTTTTAGAAATGTTGTGGAAGGAAAATGCAGTTTTACAAGTCTATTATTTATTCCAAGTCATGCTCCATATGACTTCTACACCAAAGAATATGAAAAAGGACTACAACTTTATTCTAAAGGCGTTCTAATCATGGATAAATGTAGTGACCTTCTTCCAGACTACTTTAGTTTTGTAAAAGGTCTTGTCGATAGCGAAGACATTGCTCTAAATATCTCACGAGAAACTTTACAGGAAAACCACCAAATTAAAACCATTGCAACAGGAATTGAAAACAAAATCAAAAAAGAATTAGAAACCATGCTCTCTGAAAATCGTGAAGATTATGAAAAATTCTTTAAAAACTTTGGTACGCAACTAAAATATGGAATTTATAGTAGTTACGGAATGAAAAAAGACGATCTAGCTCCCCTACTTCTTTATACCACTTCAACTGATAAAAAATACAAAACTTTAAAAGAATACATAGAAAAAATGAATGAAAATCAAGACAAAATCTACTACGCTTGTGGTGAAACCGTTGATAAAATTGATTTACTTCCTCAAGTAGAACTTGTAAAAGACAAAGGCTATGAAATTCTTTACTTAACCGATTACATGGACGAATTTGTCTTTAAAGTTATGCATGAATTTGAAGGTAAAGAATTCATGAATGTCAGCGATGAAAAACTTAATTTAGATACAGAAGAAGAAAAAGAAAACTTAAAGAAAATAAACGAAGAAAACAAAGACTTATTTACTAAGATGAAAGAAACCTTAACAGACAAAGTACAAGGAATTCAATTTACTCATCGTTTAAAAAATCACCCTGTTTGTTTAACAAGTAAAGGTGAAGTATCTGTCGAAATGGAAAAAGTCATGAATGCTATTCCAAATAACGAAAACGTCAAAGCTGAATGCATGATGGAAATAAATGAAAACCACGAAATTAGCAAAAAATTAATGGATTTATATCAAAAGAAAGACTTTGAAGAATTAAAAAAATATACTGAAATACTATACGCTCAAGCCAGATTAATTGAAGGGTTAAGTATTGAAAATCCAACTGAAATCACCAATTTAATTTGTGATATTCTGTCTAAATAAGAAGAAAAATTCTTCTTATTTTTTTATCAACAAATTAACGATAACCTAACTTTATTTTATAAAAAAAAATGCCATAGGCAAACTATGTCAATAAAAAACTTATAAAAATAGTTAAAACTACACAGGATCCTCAAACACCTTTCATATCTTCCATCTTCATATTTTGGTTTTCAACTACCTAAATTACACAGGATCCTAAAACCCATAAGAATTATAACACAATTTTTAAAATAACTCTAAAAAATTTAACATTATCAAGATTTATTTTATTATGATAATTTATAATTAAAAAAATAGGGATTAATTTTCTTTCCCTATTTCTTCTTGTTCTTCCTTATAAATAGAAGTAAAGAGTTCATTTTCTTCTTCATTATCCTCATACTTAGATAAATCAAGCTTGGGCAAATCTTCTAAAGTAGCCAGTCCAAAATAATCTAAAAAATCACTAGTCGTTCCATACAAATTAGGTCTTCCAGGCATGGTACTTTTTCCTACTTCTTTAAGTAAGCCTTTAGCTACTAACCTTCTTATAATATAGATTGAAGAAATACCTCTCATTTCATCAATTTCAGCACGTGTTAAAGGCTGATTATAAGCAACAATCGCCAAAACCTCTAAACTGGAAGCACTAAGCAAATGACTTTCAGGATTTTCAACTAAACGCTTATAATACTCTTTATGCTCTTGTTTAGTCGTCAATTTAAAAGAATCCCCTAAATAACTAATACGAATACCTCTTTCATTCGCTTCATAACTCTTTTTTAAATCCTTTAATAGCATCTTTGCTTCTTCATGACTTATATCCATAATTTCACAAATTTTTTTTAAAGTAATCCCTTCATCCCCTACAACAAAAAGAATTCCTTCTAATACACCTAAAGCATTCATTTCATCACCTACTCTCAATAAAAATGCGGTCAAAATTTCTTTCTTGAGTCAAATATAATTCATCATTCTTATTCATCTCTAAAACCGCTAAAAAAGTAACAATCAAATATTCTTTTGTTTTCTCTTCAAATAAATCAAAAAAATCCACTCTTTTTTCTTGAGTCAATCTTTCTTTAATCGAAACCATTCGCTCTTCCACACTTAATTCTTTTTTGGTTATTTTAGTATGAAGCGGTTTCTTTAAATTAATACGCTCTTGATAATCTAAAAAAGCCTTAATCAAATCATCAAGGGTAATACTTCCATCATTACTAAAATCAATTTCTTGATATTCCTTTAAGGAAGAAGGACTTTTAGTATAAAACTCACTTCTTTTTTCTTCTAACTCTTTAAACGTTTCCGTAATCGTTTTATATTTTTCATACTCGATAATCTTATTCTTTAAATCTTCTTCACTTGTAATTTCAAATTCATTTTCTTCTTCTTTTTTCTCATCCGTTTCTCCAATAAGCATTTTACTTTTTAAATGAACCAAGCTTGAAGCCATGACTAAAAATTCACTCGCAACATCAATATTTAAATCTTGCATTTTATTAATATAATTTAAATACTCTTCAATAATCACACTTGTATTAATTTCATAAATATCCATTTCAGTGGATTTTACCAAATGGAGTAATAAATCTAGTGGTCCATGAAAGTTATTAATATCAATTAAGTAATCCACTTTTAAAACACTCCCTTATCTACAACTAAAACCTTGCGCTTTCATTTCAAAATCAACCACTTTTGCTAAAGTATCGAACGGATAATAATAAGGATTCAACTCTTCTACTGACTTTACATTTTTTAATTCCAATTGAACATTAAAGACAAATCCTGAACCAATATCAATAAAATTAGAAGTAACACCAGTTAGTAAATTTAATGAAATCACAGACTCTTTATAAAGCGCTTTTTGATTCTCATAATCTGAAGCACGACTATCATAATTTATATCATCAGTAATAGCCATCAATTGCTCATCTTTAAAACGATAAGTTAACGTTTCAAAATCTTTAACACAAACAAGCTCGCCTTCCCCCATTTCATTTATAGATAATTGAATATTAGGATAATCATTTTCTTCCTTTTCTACAAAAACAATTTTTTTAACATTTGATACATTTTCATTCTTTACAGTATAGCTATAACTCTTACTTTCATCCTTTAACAAATTATCCTCTTTCAACTTAATTCTTTCTAATAAGGTTTTATTTTCAGAATAAAGTTCGAGATAATAAGAATGACGATTAAAATAATAGCGATTCTTTCCTAAATTAGTAATCGTAAACTGAATCGTATTGCCTACCAGTTGAAATTGATCAATCTTTAAAACTTCATCCAAAGCAATCGTTAAACTAGAACTAATGTCGTAATAAACCATTTCTTTCGAAGGCTCCTCTTCTTTATTAGAAATGGGATTCTTAGTTTCACCTTGATAATTCTCTACTGAATCTTGATTAAACATTTTTACAAGATAAGGTAAACAAAAAACAAAGGCAATAAGTATAATAAAAATAAAAAGGACAAATAATGGATTTTGACTTGATGACTCAATTTCACCAATTTTAGTAATAGCTAAAGGTTCGCGATTAATACTTACATTTTTATAATTAAACTTTTTCTTCTTTGACTTTGACATAATTTATCCCTTCATTCTTGTTTAATTATAGCAAAAAAAAAGAGTAAAAAAAAGAACTAAATTTTTCTCATTTAATCCTTTTGCTGACAAAAAAGAAAAATAAGCCTGTCTAGTTTTTATTTTCTATAAAATAAGCATAATACTCTTCATAAGTAAGAGAATGTTCATGAATATATTGAGCCACTTCTTCGCCCACATATCGATAATGCCAGGGCTCATAAACATACCCTGTAAGGTATTCTTTACCCTCAGGATACCTTAATATAAAACCATACTGATAAGCATTTTTTTGAAGCCACTCAAATTCCTTTGTATTTTCAAAATGGGCACTACGACTACTGGTATTAATATCACTCGCTAAACCGGTCTGATGCTCCGAAAAACCAGCCCTAGCTGAATACGTATCCGCCATTTTTTCTCCATCTCTTTTTTTATAGTTAGTATAAAGCGTATTTTGAGTTGCATAACTTCGATAAGCGGAAACATTATAAAGTTTTATTCCCTCTTTTGCCGCCGCATCCACCATCTTCTTATAATTTTGATAAGCGGTCTCTTCCATGTAAGCATTCACCATCGAATAACGGCTTTCCATTTTCACGAGCTTAGGGGCATAATCGGAATCTAACTGATGGTACTTATTAACTAAGATAAGAAAGTCATCTTCAAGTTTACTAGCAACAACATGAGTATAAAAATCATAATCAATATTAACATTAACAGAACGAATCACTTCATCGACCGTTTGATCGGGATTGGAATTAAGATAAGCCAAATAACGTTCTAAATATTTATCGATATAATACGTCGCTTTTTTTAAATCTTCATGGTCCTCCACTGGTTTATTATTCTGTTTTTCATCCTCTTCCTTTTTAGGTTCCTCATGGTTGATTGGGGAATTTATCTTAAAATTTTCTCTCTTATAAATGAAAAAAACACCACTTCCTATTGCCAACAAAAAAATAAAACCTAAAAAGAAAACCTTTTTCTTTAACTTATATTTTTTCATAAAACCTCATCTCTATTTTTCGATATATTGCATTTTTTCAACCAACAAAACATCTTTATCTTCATTATAAACCAAATCAAAAACAATTTCACCTATACGGCAAGCTTCTTTGTCTTCTTGACTTAAATTTTCATAATAACAACCCCCACTAGAAGAACCATCACTTGCATAGTCGTAATAAATTTTATAATGATTTTGATTCTCCTCAATTTTTGTAAGAAAAGGGAAATACTCCAACTCCACTCCTTTTCCTATAATAGAACTAATATAATAGCCTTCCTTTTTCATTATAGTATAAGGTTCATTTAAAACATCAACGTAATACGTACCTGTAGGAAGTTCATAATAATTTAATCCAAAATACCGATTCGCAACGTCTTGTACATAAGCTTCACTACGTGGCTCAGTAAGAATTGAATTTAAAGAAACGATAATGGCAATATCCTCTTTTGAAAAAGTATCTTTTGTAGTTTTAGGAAAAGCCATAAAAAAATACTTTAAATACTCGTAAATTTCAGAGTGATGTTCTTTATTGATTTTCCCCCTAAAACTGATTTTCTCATACGAAGGCTCATTATAATCCAATCTTGAATCAAAAACAATTTCCCCTTTTTCATTTTTAATAACCTCATTTTCTTCTTTAAGATAAAGCGTTTCTTTTTTTATACGCTTACCATATAAAGAATCTTGGACAACTTGATTTTTACGAAATACAAGAATACTTCCCAAAATAAAAAGGGAAAACAATAAAACACTCAAAATAATTTTCTTCATATCAGCCCTCCTCTTTAAATCATCATAACATCAAAAAATAAAATTGAACACGTTTTTAAATCGCTTTTACTCTCACTAGACGAAAAAAAACTAATAAAATCTATTAGTCTTTAGGTTTAAAGATTAAAATAAGAATAAAAGAGAAAACCACAACACTTACAAGTGCTACAGAAGTCGTTGCAAGCATTCCTCCAAACAAGCCAAGAATTCCTTGTTCCTGAAAACCTGTCATCGCTCCTTTATAAAGCAAATAACCAAAATTAGAAATGAGCACCGTTGCGCCTCCACCAGCATAAGAAATTAATTTTTCATAAACACCAATAAACCCTAGAAATGCTCCGACAACAGTAAATAAACTGGTTAAATGCCCTGGGGTAAGCTTTGTATTATCAAGAATTAATTGTCCAATAAAACAGGCAATTCCAGCAACAATAAAAGCATTTAAGAAATTCATTCCATCACCTCCAAACTCACTGCATGAGCAATACTAGGTATTGTCTTTTTTTGATTCGTTGTATCTTTAGAATGTAAAGAACCTGTCGCAATCACCAGTATTTTTTTATACTTGCCACATTTTAAAATTTTATTAAATAAAACCAAAGGCAAAGTTACAGGGCCACTTGCTCCAGAATACACCTCTTGACTCTTAGCATATATTTCACAACCCGCATCCATATAATGACTTAAATGGATATCATAATTGACATTTAAATACTCTTCAAAAATTTTGGCTCCAATACTTCCTAAATCTCCCGTTAAAATCGCATCATAATAATGGGCATCCCTTTTTAAATCGGTTAAATGATTAATAAATACATCCGCCGCCGCTGGTGTCATAACCGCCCCCATTTGAGAAGCATCCTTCTGTTCATAATCTAAAACTCGCCCAATCGTTGCTGATTCCACTTTAATAGAACTTTTTACATTTGAAAGAACCGCCCCAACGGCACCAGTTGCTGTAAATGTAGTCGTATTTGGTTTTGGAGCACCATACTCAATAGGAAAACGAAATTGTCTCTCCGCATTTAAATTATGGCTACTTGTAATAATTGTGGCGTGCTTAATTTTCTTACTTTCCACAAATTGGCTAGCTAAAATCATACTTTCTAAAAACGTAGCACAAGCATTATAAACCCCTAAAAACGGAACATTAAAATTTTTAGCACTAAAATTAGTCACCGTAAGCTGATTTGATAAATCGCCCCCAATTAATAAATGGTCCTTATCACTTAGCTTATTACGTCGAAAAAGATTATCCAACACTACCCTTTGCATCTTTATCTCCGCATCCATTAAACTTTTCTCACCGTAATAATAATCATCCACTGTTAAATCGTATTTATGAATTTGTCCTTCACTTTCTAAAGGTCCTGCTATTGAAAAAGCATCTTTAATATAAACCTCTGTAAATTTAAAACTAGCCATAAATAATCACTCCTAGCACACTAAAGAAAAAGGCACTGATTATTCCATACAAAATAACACTTCCTGATAATTTAAAGAAATTAGAACCGATACCGGTAATAAGACCATCTTTCTTATAATCAAGACCCGCACTAATCACCGCATGAGCAAACCCTGTAGTAGGTAAAATAAGTCCAGCTTTTGCTTTACTCACCCAGTTATCAAAAAAACCAAGTGCTGTTAAAAAACAAGCAAATAAAATAATAAGCAAACACGCATATTGATACGCATCCGTTCGAGCTACTGCAAAGCACTCCATTAAAATCACAACAATTGCCTCAGCCAAAACACCCATTAAGCCCCCAACTAAAAACGCCCAAAATAAATGTTTTCCCTTTTTTTCCTTTGGTGTTAATTGATCCACCAACTTTTGATATTCATCTTTATTCATTTAGTAACCTCCACTTTTATTATGGAAATAATTAACAATTTTTATACAAAAGAAAAAAGACCTTTAAGTCTTAATAATATTTTTTAAATTTTTAATCACTTTTTTTTCAATTCTAGAAATATAAGATTGGCTAATCCCTAACATTTCCGCCACTTCTTTTTGTGTATATTCTAAAGTATTATTAAGTCCATATCTTAACATCATAATTTGTTTATCACGCTTATCTAACTTATTAATTTCTTCAGTTAGAGCTTTCTTATCCATTGCATTTTCAAATTCTTTAATCACAATATCCTCATCCGTTCCTAGAATATCTTCCAAATGAAGTTCATTGCCTTCAGAATCGTAATTAAGTGCATCCTCAAAAGAGATTTCAGTCTTTCTTCTTTTATTCTTACGTAAAAACATTAAAATTTCATTAGCAATACAACGGGAAGCATAGGTAGCCAGTTTAATATTTTTATCAATTTTATAAGTATTGATGCCTTTAATTAACCCAATCGACCCAATACTTACTAAATCTTCAATATCATAACCAGAACTTTCATATTTTTTAGCCAAGAAGACGACAAGTCTTAAATTGTGTTCAATTAACTTGTCTCGTGCTCCTAAATCACCATTTTGAAACTGAATTAAATAAGAAAGCTCTTCTTCCTTACTAAGTGGTGGTGGTAACTTATCGGTGCTTCCCACAAAGAAAACTTGTGAATATTTTGTTTTCAACCATAACAACAATTTTTTAAACATAATCATTCCTCCAATAATGAATTATTCAATAAACATTGTACACCATCCAAATGAAATTTTTTGTCACTTATAGCAATTAAATAATTTTTATATTTTTTTTCATTAATAACAATATATAAAGGCTTTAAACATTTAACCAAATTATGATTATTTAAGCTATTAAAAGGAATATAATAAAAACGTTCTTGTGTCTCATCAATAATTCCTTTTTCAATTAAAATAATCGGCTTATTCGTTATCGGATCAACGAGTTTATTTCCTGTATCTAAAAAACCTGTTAAAGTAAATTTTTCATTTTTTAAAGCAATCATCACGGTATAGGATAACTGATAAAGACTTTTAAATTTCTTAACTTGTTTAATATAAATGAATAAAACGATAGGTGAAATCAGAATGAAAAAGAAAACCAACACTTGATTTTGACTTGGAAATTCTGTATTTAAATAATAAAGAAAACCACCTAAAATAATACTAATCATATAAAAATAACTAACATTATTCAGTAAATATTTAAAATCACGATAACCAAAAGTAAGAAAGTTCATAACAAAAGCCATAAAAATCTTAGCTAAAAACAAAAAAATGGAAGAAACAGGAAAAAATAAAACCAATAATGTTAAACTTCCAGAAAAAGTTCCTAAAAGTAGACGTTTAATGGAAGCATTTCTTTTAAGAACAAGGTTTGTTACCATTAAAAGTAAAAAATCCAAATAAAAATTTAAAAGAAAAATCACATCTAAATAAATCTTCATCGCATCACCTAAAAAAAGTATACAAAAAAAAGAAGATTTATTTTGTCAAATTTTATTTTAAATATTTTTCTTTTTAAAAATAAAAAAGATAACCGTCCATGATTATCTATGATTCTGTACAAGAATACCCTAATGTTTTTAATTCTTCTATATAATTGTCAATATCGTTTTCGTTTTTTTCTAAAACTATTGGAATAAGCAAAGTCAATGGCTTTTCTTTTATTATTTCAAAACTTGCTTTTTCTTCTATATATCCTTGTTTTGCATATTCAAAATAGTCTTCATTTTGAAAAGTTCTTTGTTCTCGATTTAAAATATCATACACTTTTTTTTCTTTATCATAATTTATTTCTATTTTACTTTCATACTGATAAAGATATACTTCAATATTATCTTTTAATTCACCATTAACATTTACATTGTTCATGACTTCTATTTTATCCCCAACTTTGGTACACGTATTTTTTAATTCATATCGATCCACGAGTACCTCTGATTCTTTTTGTACTTCTGATACTTTACTTTTGTTTTTATAAATTAGAAAAAAATCGAGTAACATGACTCCAACTATGGCCGTTAATAATACACTAATTATAATTCTATTTCTTTTCATATTCTTTTCCTTTTCATTAGCAACAGTATCCATAACACATTCCAGATGGAGGACAACACCATTTTCCAGAAGGACATGGTTTTGTTGGTTTATCCTCTCCAGATTCACCTCCACCACCTGATGAACAAGATTGAGTATTGCAATTAGCGCTTTCACTCGTACTTCTTCCATTTGCTGGACATATAAATCCGCTTCCAGTGGTACTTTGGTAACTTATACTTCTAGATTGAGTTCCTCCTCCACAACTTGCACTACATGAACTCCAACTGCCATATATAGCTCGTGAACTATCACATTTATCAATGTATACATTGACATTTCTATTACAGGTATTACTGTTTCCTGCTTTGTCTTCTATTTGATAAGTGCCAAATGGTGCTGTTGATAGTGTACTATTGTAATGTTGTGTTGCAATATTAGTTTTTACACACTCACTTAAGTTGTCTTGACAGCTTAAACTTATCGTTCGATCTCCACCTGTCCATGAAGTGGATTCTCCTGTATACGAACAAGTTGGTTTCGTTGCATCTCTTTTCACCGTCACTTCTTGGTGACAAACATTTCCAGCTTTATCGGTGACATTTAATTCAACTTTAAAGTTTGCTG
>CAJTYF010000009.1 GCA_910583945.1 uncultured Bacilli bacterium | reverse complement strand
GTATCCTTTTTGTCTCTTTTTTATTGCGAAGAATTTTTTACTCTTTTTCTCTGAAGACTTGTAAAATAATCGTATTTTTGCTATCCTTAATATAGAATAGAGGAGAAGCAAAATGAAAGAAAATAATGCAAATAAAAAATTAGACGCTATATTAGAAAAGACAGAACAAGAAATCCAAAATTTAGCTTTCATTATTAATAACATTATCAGTGAATTGGCGTTAGATCCAGAAAATGATCTCCTAATTAGAATTGGGCAAAAAATAATGGAAACCAGAACGACTTTAGCTAGTATAAACAGTCAATTGGTTGATGCTTTAGCACCTAATAATAAAGAGTATTTAAAAAGAGTAAAAGAAGCCATTCATTGTATAAAAGAAGAGAATAAACAAAAAAGGGCTGAAATTGAAAATGCTGGACGAAACACATATAGTTATAGATGAAAATTTACAAAAAAGTAAATTTTTTTTTGTCATTTAAAAGTCACAAATAAAAAATATAATGAAAGTGAAAGGAAGAAAAATATGGAAATATTAAAAGTAGAAAATTTAACAAAAACCTATGGAAAAGGTGAAACCAAAGTCAACGCTTTAGATAACATAAGCTTTAGTGTTGAAAAAGGTGAATTTGTAGCCATCGTTGGATCAAGCGGAAGTGGAAAATCAACCCTTTTGCATTTATTAGGAGGAGTAGACCGCCCTACGAGTGGGAAAGTTTATATTGATAATAAAGACATCTATGCTTTAAACGATGACAACTTAGCCATATTTCGAAGAAGACAAATTGGCATCATTTATCAATTTTATAACTTAATTCCCATTTTAAATGTCAAAGAAAACATTTTGCTACCCTGTAATTTAGATGGTAAAGATGTTAGCAAAGACAGATTAGAAGAAGTTTTAGAAGTTTTAAACCTAAAAGAACGAGAAAATCATTTACCAAACGAATTATCTGGAGGACAGCAACAAAGAGTGAGTATAGGAAGAGCGATTATCAATAACCCAGCCATTGTTCTTGCAGATGAACCAACTGGAAACCTAGATTCTAAAGCTAGTGAAGAAATCGTAACCCTTTTAAAAATGTCAAATAAAAAATACAAACAAACCGTTATCATGATTACCCATGATTTAGAAATAGCCTCTCGTGCCGATCGTGTGATTACGATTGACGATGGAAAAATTATAAAGGACGAGAAAAACGAATGAATATTTTAAAAAAATTAACCAAAAAAAATTTGACATTAAACAAAAAGAGAACCGTTGTTACCATCATTGGCATTATGCTTTCAACAGCATTAATTGTTTGTGTCTCTGGTTTAGTAGGAAGTTTTCAAAAAACATTAGTCAATGAAGCCATAAATAGTAATGGAAATTACCATGTCTTAATACAAGACATGAAAAAAGAAGATGCAGAAAGTTTAAAAAACAATCGTAATATAAAAGAACTCTATACGATGAGCAATGTAGGGTATGCCAAAATAGACTCTAAAAATGAAAACAAACCTTTTTTATTCATTAAAAGTTATGATGATGCCGCTTTAAAGAACATGGCAATAAAATTAACCAGTGGAAGATTACCTCAAAATGACTCAGAAATAATCATCAGTAATCATGTTTTAAACGATGCAGGTTTAGAATTAAAGTTAAACGATACCATTACGTTAGATATTGGAAAACGTTACATCCTTGAAAACGGAGAAAAATACTATTTAAAACAAAGTAATTCTTACAGTACCAAAGAGAACACTGAAGTAAAGGGTGATGCCGCTGAAGAGGTCTATGAAAAAGAAGAATTTGAAAAAATAACTACTAAAACGTACACGATTGTAGGATTTATGAAAAGACCGAATTATACGACTGAAAGCTATTCGGCTCCTGGTTATACATGCATTACTTATTTAAACGATAATACAGATAAAAGAGAAATGGCCATTCTTTATAAAAACGCCAAAGATTATTCAGACAAAACCAAAGAAATCACGAGAGGCATTTACGATTTTGATTATAACTCTGAGTTATTAAGATGGCTTGGTGTAACCGATAGTATGGCTATGAATGCTTTAAGAGCTGTGGAAGCTATCGTGATTGGTATTATAATTATTTCAAGTGTCTTTGTAATACGGAACAGCTTTGCCATTTCTATTACTGAAAAGAAAAAAGCCTATGGTATGTTTAAAAGTATTGGAGCAACGAGCAAACAAATTAAAAAAAATGTTTTGTATGAGGGATTAATATTAGGAATTTTTGCCATACCAATAGGAATTCTAGCTGGAATGCTTGCTACCTTTCTTTTATGTGTAACCTTAAACTTAATCTTAGGAGACTTAGTAGAAGACATCAAATTTGTCTTTAACTTACCCGTAACAGGAATACTTCTATCTACCTGTTTAGCGAGTTTAACCATTTATTTATCCGTCATCTTTACCGCCAAGAAAGCGGGGAAAATTTCTCCAATTAATGCCATTAGAAGTAATGATGACATTAAAATAAAAAATAAAAAACTAAAAACACCAAAAATCATTTCTAAAATATTTAAAACAGGTGGAGTCATAGCCTACAAAAATTTAAAAAGAAATAAAAAGAAATATCGAACCACTGTTGTATCCATTGTGGTCAGTGTCTTTGTCTTTATTTCCTTATCTTCATTTATTGATATGGCCTTTAAAACCTCAGGAATGTACTATAAAGACTTGAATTACAATCTAGAAATTAGTCCAAATTATGATTTAGACGCGAAAGAACAAGAAGAAATTTTAACACTGATTAGTAAAGATCCATTAGTCAAACGATTTAGCATTCAAAAACAAGTTCATTTTACATTTAAAAGTGATGAATACTTAAGTGATTTTGGTAAAAATATAAAAAATGTATATCAATACGAAGACAATGACTTAGCACCCAACATTATAAGTGTAGGGCATGATGAATTTAATCGTTTATTAGAAGCCAATCATTTAAATGTTTCTGAAAATCAAGACAAAGGTTTACTTCTAGATGAATACCAAGATTACATTAATGAAAAACTTCATTCAGGGGATATTTACAACATCAAAAACAAAACGAAAATAACAGGGCTAGTGACTGAATTTAATAAAAAAGATGGAGAAATGGAAAATCAAAAAGAAATTTCACTTGAAATCTTAAATATTAAAGAAAAGCCCATGGGTCTTGAAAACATCCATAGTACAGGAGGATATTTAATCGTTAGTGATGAATATTTTAATAAAAATTTTATAAGTGATTACACCAGAATGTTTATAGAAAGTGAAGACGCTACTAAATTAGAAAAAAACATTGAAGAAATGGCAAAATCCAATAAAGCATTAAAAGAGGTAAGCGTTTACAATCTAGAAGAACAAATTAAACAAGAAAAATCAATGATTTTAATTATTTCGATTTTCCTTTATGGCTTTATCACTGTCATTACTTTAATTGGCATCACCAACATCTTTAATACAATCACTACTAACATGAATTTAAGAAGCAAAGAATTTGCCATGTTAAAAAGTATTGGTATGACTAAAAAAGAATTTAATAAAATGATTCGATTAGAAAGTATCTTTTATGGAAGCAAATCCTTATTTTTTGGAATCCCGTTAGGATTAATTGGATCATTCTTGATCTATAAAGCATTTAATGATGGACTATCATTTGGCTACATCTTTCCATTAAAAGCCATTCTCCTAGCTATTTTGTTTGTCTCTATTATCATCGGAATCATTATGAAATATTCTCTAAATAAAATAAACAAACAGAATATTATAGAAACGATTAGAAATGATAACATTTAAAAAATAAAAAAAGTAAGTGAGCAATAAACTTACTTTTTTTTAATTTTTCTTCAAAAAAGCTTATTACCAAAACAAAAGTATATTGAAAAGAAAAAAAATTATCTTTTATACTATTTGACTTTGAAAACTTATGCTATAATTTTTGAAAGTAATGGATGAATTTAGAGATTTTCTTAGCCCAAAAAAGAATTTTAGTAAGAGTGATGAAAAGAAGAAAATAATGCTAAGAATAATAAAAAGGAGCTAATACAAAATGAAACAGAAAATTATCAAAATATTAAAAGGAATAAGTCTAGGTTTGAGGGCTATTTTCTTATTATGCCTAAGTCTTAATCTTTATATTATGGGAAGCACAAAAAGTAGAATTCAAGAAAATGTTTCATTAGAAAATATTGACGCCATTTTAGTCTTAGGTGCTGGAATACGGGGGAAAAATCCAAGTCCAATGTTAGAAGATCGTTTAAAATATGCCGTGGCTCTTTATGAAAAAAATAACAATATAAAGATAATTATGAGTGGAGACCATAGACGCGACGATTACAATGAAGTACAAGTCATGAAAAACTATGCCATCAATCAAGGTGTACCTTCATCCTCTATTTTTATGGATCACGCTGGTTTTTCTTCTTATGAAAGTTTGTATCGAGCAAAAGAAATTTTTGGAGTCAAAAAAATAATTGTTGTAACCCAGAAATACCATTTATATCGTGCCTTGTATATTGCCAAAAAATTAGGACTCGAAGCGTATGGTATTGCTTCAAATCCCAGAAGTTATGCCGGTCAAACCAAACGTGAAATAAGAGAATCCTTAGCAAGAGTCAAAGATTTCTTTAAATGTATAGGAAAACCAGAACCGACCTATTTAGGAGACCCCATTCCCATGAGTGCCAGTGGCGATATCACAAACGATTAGAGAGGAGAGGTATTATGTCCACCATTTTATTAATCGAAGACAATGAAATTATAACAAAAGGTCTAGACTATTTATTTACTCAAGAAAATTATTTGTTGCTCAGTGCCAACACTTTAGAAAAAGCCCGTGAGTACATCCGAAATAAAGATTATGACTTAATTTTATTAGATGTTACCTTACCCGATGGCGATGGTTTTGAATTTTTCGCTTCGATGAAAAATGAGATAACTGTTCCTTTAATTTTCTTAACAGCAAAAGATTTAAGTGATGATATCGTAAATGGTTTAGAACTAGGAGCAGCAGATTACATCACAAAACCTTTTCACAATCGTGAACTCTTATTAAGAATTCAGAACGCTTTAAAATACAAACAAGAAGACAAAGGTTTAAAAATAGAAGACATTACCATTAATCCTTTAAAAATGGAAGTTCAAAAAGGAGAAGAAATCATCAACTTTACCACTCTAGAATATCAATTATTTTTATATTTGGTCGAAAATAAAAATCGAATTGTTACTAGAGAAATGCTTTATGATAAAATTTACGAGCTCTCTGGAAACGATGTCAACGACAACACCTTAACCGTCTATATAAAAAGAATAAGAGAAAAACTAGGGCGTGAAGACATCATTAAAACCATTAAAGGAATAGGGTATCGCGTGTAATCATGAAAAAGAAAATTTTACTTAAAATAGGAGGAGTATTTATCCTTTTTAGTCTTATAGGTCTCTTTTTTAGCCATTTAAGTTATCAAAGCTATCAACGTAAAATCAATCAATTCATTTATGGACTTATTAGAACCTTAAACCAAAAATATCCTGAAATAACCGAACAAGAAATCATTCTTTTATTAAATAGCCAAGAAGAGGGGAGCTATTTGGAAGAATACCGTAAATATGGCATAAAAGAGCAAGATGCTTTATTGCTTTCTATTGAAGAAAGTCATCAAAAAACAAAGTCTCTCATTTTTTTATATTGTAGCTTATTAAGTGGGACTTTTCTTATCTTAATTCTTTGCCGTTATCACAAAAACTCTAAAACAATAAGAGACATCACCAATTACATGCAAGAAATCAATGAAAAAAATTATTCCTTAAAACTAGAAAACAATACGGAAGGGGAATTATCCATCTTACAAAATGAGATTTACAAAATGACCATCATGTTACGAAGTGAGAGCGATAATTTAAAAAAAGAAAAAATCAGTTTAAAAGATTCCATCTCCGATATTTCCCATCAATTAAAAACACCGCTGACAAGTATTTCCATCATGCTTGATAATATTCTAGATAACCCAAATATGGATGAAGAAACGAAGTTGGAATTCATAAAAAATGTGCATCATCAAGTTGAATCCATTAACACACTAATCATTGCTTTATTAAAACTCTCTCGTATTGAGGCGGGAGTCGTTGAATTTAAAAAAGAAAAACTAGAAGTCAAAGAAATCGTTAAAAAAACACTTGAAAACGTTGAAATAATAAGAGAAATGAAAAATTTAACTATAGAAGCCAATTTTGAAGAGAACATTTTTTTTATCGGTGATAAAACTTGGGAAATTGAAGCCTTAACCAATCTCATAAAAAATGCCATTGAGCATTCTACTCCTAATGGTAAAATAGAAATAAAAGCCAGTAAAAATCCTATTTATACGCAAATTGAAATTAAAGACTATGGGGTAGGAATGAGTGAAAAAGATTTAAAAAATATTTTTAAAAGATTCTATAAAGGAGAGAATGGAAAGTTAGATAGTATTGGCATCGGATTAAATTTAGTCAAAAATATTGTAGAAAAAGACAATGGACTCATTGAAGTCCAATCCAAAAAAGAAGAAGGAACCACATTTACCCTAAAATATTTAAAATAACTCAATCTCTAATATTTGTTGAAAAAGAATTTTTTTATTATTCTTTAAAAGAATAGTGTGGTCACTTGAATTTAATTTAATAACCTGAGAGGTTATTTTTTTTATAAATCCGCTGAGATAAATCGTTAAAGTAATTTCGGTTTGTTCATAAAACGCTTCAACCAATTGCTTTTCTAATTCCTCTTGTTGTTCTTTAGATAGAATGGGTTTTGTTATGCGTTCTTTATCCTTTAAAATTTTCTTTAATACTTCCTCTTGAGGCAAAGACTGAAAAGGCATCCATTTAATTATGCCACGATCATTCATGATGACCACCCACCATTTTGTTTCGTGCTTTTATTGTGGAATCCGCAAGTAAACTACTGGCTTTTAAGACACTATTTTTGCCAAATTTATTTTGGATTTTGTAAAGAGTGTCGGCATAGTGCTTTTTCTTAACGGTTTCTTCATAATCTTCAAATAAATTGAGTTGGGTCCCCACATGAGTTTGGAGAGCACCACAAGAAAGACTAATTTTACGAATCGGAAGATTGGTATAATAACGATCAAATAAATTCAAGATATTTTTTAAAATGATGTCTTCATCATCCGTCGGTACTTCTAATTTTAATTGATGATAAAAACCATCATGAAGCTCTTTGGAATAAGTAAGTCCAAGTCCAACGAGGCCTGTATCATAATGACTTTCGCGCATTCTTTTTACAATTACTCCTGTCATTTCCTGAATAATCAAACGGGCATTAAGAAAATAATCTTTAAACAACACTTGACTATGACTAAACGATTTTTCTTTTTTTATCTTTTTAAAATCTTGAATACAAGACGTATCGATTCCATTCGCATGATTCCAAAGCTCTAAACCCATCACCCCAAATTTTTCTTTTAACTTTTCTTTAGAAAAATGAGCCAAATCACCAATCGTATAAATAGAAAGTGCTTGCAATCTTTTTTCTAAATGCGTGCCAATACCCCACATTTTTGAGAGAGGTGTAATGGGCCATAACTTTGTTTCAACGTCTTCTTTTGTCCACTTGGCTATATTGCCTTCTGTGTTTTTGGCTTCAATGTCCATAGAAAGTTTAGCCAGAAGCATATTAGAACCAATCCCACAAGTCGCCTGAAGACCAGTTTTTTTCCTTATCGTTTCTAAAATCTCTAGCCCCAATTCAACATCTGTTTTTTTATATAAAGTCAAATAGTGCGTCACATCTAGAAAACATTCATCGATGGAATAAATATGCAAGTCTTCCTCGGCCACGAAATCAAGATAAATCGCCACCACTTCACTTGATTTTCTTAAATAAAGATTCATTCGTGGGTTGACAATCTGATAAGGAATATTTTTGGGAATTTCATAAAGTCGAGTTCTTCCTTTAATGCCTTGCTTTTTCAAAAAAGGAGTCACAGCTAAAGTGATTGCTCCTGAACCTTGATTTTTATTCGCGACCACTAAAGGAGTAGTAAAAGGATCTAAGCCTCTTTCTATACATTCACAACTCGCAAAAAAACTTTTTAAATCGATGCATAAAAAATGTTTTTCTTCTTTCATAAAAATCACCTTACAGATACATTTGTTCGCTAATAAAATTATAGCAAATAAACTATAGAAAACAAGTGGTAAAGATTACCAGAATTTAAAAATGATTCCATTCAAATAGCACAAGAAAAATAGCCTTAATTGGAACTATTTTTCTTCTAGTATTTATTTTAAAAAGTAAAAAGATAAAATAAATGATTTTTATGTTATAATCAAAATATAAGAAAGAGGATTACAATGAATGATTTAGAAAAAGAAACAGTGATTAATCATGAATACGATTATTCTAATAGAATACCTTTAGTGGAAAATATTACATATATAATCCAATATTGTGACCAAATTTATACTCAGTTTTTAAAATTAATAGAAGAAGACGAAAAGAAAAATGAAAGACTGAAACATGAGTTTCAAAATTATAACTATAAAAAAAGTTATCGAGAAGAATTTGAAGTTAAAATAAGACAAAAAAATTATAATACTCTTTTCTGTAAAAATTATAATTCATTTTTGGAAATGGTAAAGAATGGACAAGTCTTAAATATAGAGAGTTTAGAAATTCATCTAAATTTAGATTATAAAAAAGGAAAAAATGCTAATTTAACTAATTATGAAAATACTTTTAATATTTTATTTAAACCTTATCAAATTAGTTTTATAAGAAAATCAAATCATCAAGAAATAAACATGGATCAAATAGAAAATAATCTAAACGAAATATTAAAAAAATTTCCCATTGTCAATACGATTTTTTGCTCAAAATAAAATTTAGAAAAACACGGATGAAAGAAAGTGATAGAAAATGTACAACGATACTATTAAAGTGGCAAATAAAATTATTACTGATGAAGATTTATTAGAAATATTTGCTCAAATGAATGAAAAATTAATAGAGTATAAAAAAATAAACGATAATGAAGAAAAGAAAAATCATATGCTCGCTTATAATTATCAAAATTGGAGTTTTAAAGATAATGGAAGTTGCTTACAATTTGAGGTAGACTTTTATGATGACACGCAAATAAAATTTGATCATTATAATAATTTTATTTCTATATTCAATACGCGATTAGAAGAAATAAAAAATATATATGTGCATTATGGTTTAAATTATAGTGTTGAAATAGAAAATCAAAAACATGAGTACTATCATCAATATATCAATATGTGGATTTATGAGCATAAAATGGATATAGAAGTATCTTTAAGCAGTGAAGATAAAAAAATTGATGCTATTTATGAATTAATCAAAAATAAAATTTTAACCGCTCCCGAAAAATATGATGACGTGATTAAGAAAAAAAGTTCTATTACGACAAGAGTCGGCTTAGCCATAGGTTTTCTTCCAGCTTTAATCCTTACATCCGCATTCATTTTCATTCCAACCATAAGAGAAATATATGCTACGGGTTATATTATATATCCACTTGTTTGTTTAATACTAGCTTTTTTAATTGGAGGAATAATCGGATCATCTCTATTAGATAAGTATTATAAAAAAATTGTTCCTGAACAAAAATATGCAGGGTATGATTCTAATAAAGGAACGAGTATTTATAAAGATGATATTGATAAATACGTGACAACCAGTGAAATTCTAATAGGAAAAAATGTTCAGAACTTAGAATGTCGCCAAAAAATAAAAGTCTATAAAGAAAAATATCAAAAATGGCTTCCTTATGAAATAGGAATTATGCTTTTAATCTCTATATTGGTAGTACTATTAGGAGAATTTTAATGGGAAATAAGACAAAAGAAGAAAGAAAAAATAAAATTTTAGGAGCTATGATGGGTGGAGCCATCGGAGATGCCCTAGGCTATCAAATTGAATTTAAAAGAAATATCAAAGAAAAAGAAATAACATCCTTTAAAGAAGGAATAGGAAGAATATCCGATGATACGCAAATGACTTTATTTACAGCCAATGCTTTATTGTTTAGAGAAACAAGACAGGCTATGAGAGGAATAGCATTATTGCCTGTAGAGGCCATCTATGAAGCCTATTTAGATTGGTTAGATACCCAAAATCATACGAATAATCATCGCTCTATATCTTGGATTAAGGAATTAAAGGAGTTAAATGTTTCACAAGCTCCAGGAAATACTTGCCTAAATGCATTGTCTTCGGGTATTAAAGGGACTATTGATAAACCAATTAATAATAGCAAAGGTTGCGGTGGAATAATGAGGGTTGCTCCAATTGGTTTGTATATGAAAGATTCCGAATTAGCAGGGCAATTTGGTGCTGAAGCCAGTGCAATAACCCATGGACATCCACTGGGAATCATTCCATCCTATGTCTTTTCAACCTGGATATGGTATTTATCAAATACTAATTTAGAGATGAAAGAGGCATTAGAGAAATCTTTGAAACAATATGAAGAAAAATTTGATGTTTTTGATAAAGAAAACAAAAATTATTTTATCGATTTAGTGAATAAGGCAATAATATTATCCAAAGAAAATAAAAGTGATAGAGAGGCAATTAATGAACTTGGTGAGGGGTGGGTTGCCGAAGAAACTTTCGCTATAGCAATCTACTCATGTTTGAAATATTCAAACAATTTTAAAGACGCTATTGTTTGCTCGATAAATCATGACGGAGATTCAGACTCAACTGGAGCAGTAACGGGTAATATAATGGGAGCTTATTTAGGCTATGAAAAAATACCATCTGAATATAAAAACACTATTGAATTAAAAAATGAAATAGTAGAATTGGCTAATGATTTGGCAAGCGAAATTCCAGTTGGAGAATATAATGACAATAATGATGAGTATTGGCTTAGTAAATATCTTTATTGCAAAAGAGATTTGTCATTAACTAAAAGACATAAAAAGTTAGAAAAGTATATGAATAAAATAATGGATGAATACAAACCTACTCCTAAAACAAAAGAAGATAGGGAATTTGAAAAATATTGTAAACTTTATGAAGAAAAATTTGGTAAACAAGCTTATATTGCTGAATCGAGTGGAACGAAAGAAAAAACAATAGAAGCCATTAAAACTTGTTTAGAAAAAAATGAGGATTTATTAGATAAACTCTTATATGTCAATTTTGATAAAAAGATGAATAAAGATTTATTCTATTAAGAAGTGAATTATGAAAATACTGAGTATAAAATGTAAAAATAAATGAAATGATTTTGAAAGAAGGAAAAAAATATGGAAATTATAGTACAAGGAAAAGGAGTAGAATACGTTACACCCAATGAAGTAATAATAAGTATTAATTTTACAACAAAAGGATACTCTTACGAAGAAGTATTAAAAGAAGGAACTAAAAATGTTAAGGTTTTTGTAGAAGAAGTATTAATCAAAAATAATTTTAGAAAAGAAGAGATGAAAACAAGAAACTTTGTGATTCGAGAAGAAACAAAATATAATAAAATAACAGGTGAGTATGACCCAGATGGTTATTCTTTTAATCAAATGGCTTCATTAAAATTTGATTACAATGAAGAATTAATCGCCACTATGATGGTCACCATATCTAAATTAGAAAATGCCCCGAAATGTCAAATAAATTTTGGAATAAAAAATGAAAAAGAGTGTAGAAAGAATCTTTTAGCAAGTGCTTACACTGATGCTGAAAATCAAGCCCAAGCCATTGCTGAAGCGGCTGGAAAAACTTTAAAATACTGTGAAAAAGTAGACTTTAAACCTTTCACCACAAATTACGTCTCACAAACAAACTTTGGAGCAGATGCGATGTTTACCGAAAGGGCATATGATGGAGCCGTCCAGACCATTATAAATACCTTTACTCCAGAAGACATTGAACTAATCGAAAACTTATATTGTCTATGGATCGCTGAATAATACATAAAAACAATTTGAAAAAATAGACAATTTCTTGACACGTCAAAAAAATAAATTAAAAAACTACAAAAAAAGACTTGATTTTTTTTCTAAAAGTGATATATTTAAATTACTTAATAGAGATGATTTAAAAGTCTTCCTATTTTAAAAGAACACAATGTTTAATAAAAAGGAGACAAAATATATTTTATCACTATAAGTGATTATGACTAGAATTAAATAGAACAATCGTTGAATTGTTTATTTGAAATAGCATAAAACTATAGAAGAATAAAATATATAAAAATCGATATTTTCAAGCTATTAAGGAATATACGTATATAGTGGAAACTTGAAAGAAAATTATTGTTTTATCTGTCAATAAAATAGTAGTTTTGATGAACCACAGGAAAGTAAATTGTTTTGACAGGCGATTTACTTTTTTTTTTGTCTTTTTTTTGTTATAATGACCATAAAGGAGTGACTAAAATGAGTGGAAAACTATTAGCAACCGCTTGGAGTGTGCTTCATTCAATTGGAGACAGTATAGAAGAGAAAATGCTTCTTCAATTTAATGAAAAACAATATTTATTTTATATCAACCTTTTTTCAGGTGTTTTTTCACTGATTATTGCTTTAATTGGAGGAATAGAATTAACGCTTCTTTCTTTTTTAGTTCTAGTAATCTATGCTCTGGCTATGATAGGAGGAGATTTTTGTTATGTTAAAGCTATTGAAAAACTTCCTATTGGACTCGCCAATTTAATCGATTCAGGAGGGCTATTTATCATTTTAATTTGTGACATTTGTTTAGGTTACATCAAACCCAATTTCTTATTTTTAATTTTATTTTTAATCTTTTTTATTTCCATCTGTATCTTCTCAAACGAAACCAACAAAATGAAAGATGAAATCACAAATAAGAAAATTGATTTAAAAAATATTTTTATCATTATTACCTCCACCATTTTTTACGCTTCTGAGCCTTATTTTTTAAAACTTGCCGTCAGTAAAGGAGCTAATGAATACGCTGAAGCCCTCATCTTTTATCTTGTTGCCATTCCTGTATTCTATGGTTTGTTTAAAAAAGAGAAAAAAAACGGTTTTCAAATGAAAAAAGAAAAGAAAAAATCTTTTTTTCTAAATGGAATAGTATTAAGTCTTATTTATGCCATTACAAGTATTCTATCGATGTTTGCTTACGTAGATGGTTCCCCAACAATGATTACCTTAATTATGAAATCTCAACTTTTCTTAATTGTAATCATCTCTGTGATTCGAAAAACCGATAAAATGAATACCAAAAAAACAATTTCTTTAATTTTAGGCGCATTATCCATAATAGTGATGACTTTAATAAGTGAATAATAAAATGAAGTATAGAAGAGGTGAATGATGAAAAATGTATTAGAAAAATATGGTAGGGTTTTAGAAAGTATTGATATCAAAGACCATTCTACTTTCAAAGTAAGTGCTGTGATTGATTATTTAGTCTTACCAAATACCATTGAAGATTTAAAGGCGTTAATCCATTATTTAAAAAAAGAAAACGTAAAATATAAAATTATTGGAAAATGTTCCAATCTCATTTTTGTGAACGAACATTACGAAGGCGTTTTAATAAGACTTGATTTTTTAAATCATTTTGAAATTAAAGACAACTTAATTAAAGCCGGAAGTGGGGTTTCCTTAATGAAACTCGCCGTAGATGCCTCATCCTCTTGTTTAACCGGATTAGAATGGGCAACAGGTATTCCTGGAAGTGTCGGCGGAGCAATCGTTCAAAATGCTGGAGCGTATGGAACATGTATGAGTGATGTTGTTGAATCCGTCACAGTTTTAACCGAGGGAAACATAGAAATATGGAATAAAGAAAAGTTAGATTTTGCCTATCGTCATTCTTATTTAAAGAATCACCCAGAAATCATTTGTTTAGAAGTAACCTTAAAACTAGCAGAAGGAAACAGTAAAGACATTATGGAAAGCATCAAAACAAAAAGAGAAAAAAGATTTGCCACCCAACCATTAGAATACCCAAGTTGTGGCAGTATTTTTAGAAATCCAGAAGGTGCACTAGCAGCAGGAAAACTAATTGAAGACGCTGGATTAAAAGGTTTAACAGTAGGAGGGGCTGAAGTAAGTGAAAAACACGCCAATTTTATCATCAATAAATGCGGCGCAACGGGGAAAGATATTAAAGAATTAATCTCTAAAATAAAAACAGAAGTAAAAAAGAAATATAATATTGAGTTAGAAGAAGAACAAGAATATGTAGAATAGAAATAGAGGTAAAAATGGAAAATATCGAAATTGAAATGAAATATAAAATTACTAATGAAATTTATGAAAAAATTATAAAATATTTTAAAGCTGAAAAAATACTTGCAGTTGTAGAGAATCAAAATGATATGTATTTTTCTCCTACTCATTTTCCTTTTTTTGGAGGAAAAATAGATAATGAATGTTTAAGAATAAGAATATTAGAAAATAAAAACATCTTAAGTTATAAAAAGTTTATTCCCAAGGACAAAAAATCACCAGCACATTGTATAGAACATGAACTCGAGATTTCTGATGGTGAAAAAATGAAATTAATATTAGAAGACCTTCGTATTGAAGAAGCCTTTACATTAAAAAAAGAAAGAAAAATTTTTATATACAAGAAAAATATCGAAATAGCCTTAGATCATGTAGAGAAGTTAGGATTTTTTATTGAATTAGAAATAAAAAATCAAGAAAATATTAAGCAGTCTTTAAAAGAAATGACAGCCTTTGTAAAAAAATTTGAAATTTCAGAAAACATGCGTAATTATGAAGGATATGCTTACTTATTGTTTAATCAGAAGAATAAAAAGGACAAAGAGATAGGAGAAAAATAATGCAAAAAATAGTTTTAATCACTGGTGCAAGTCGAGGAATTGGAAGAGCAACAGCCATCAAATTTTTAAAAGAAGGCTATAAAGTTTATGGAACATACAATGAAAGTGAACAAAAAATAGACGAACTTATTAAACAATACGGTCAAAATATGATAAAAATAGGTCCCTATAATTTTAAAAAGATAGAAGATATATACAAACTTATTGAAGACATCGCTGGAATTGAATTTGATACTCTTGTCTTAAATGCGGGAACGTTTTCCGAAAATGATGATTTTGCAAACTTCGATTTAAATACTTTTAATGAAGTCATGAATTGTAACTTCTATTCGCAATTAATTATAACGACTAAACTTCAAAGTTATATCAAAAATGGGGGAAATATTGTTTTGATGTCAAGTAATGATGCGTATAGTGGAGCCTATGGCAGTATGTCTTATAGTATTAGTAAAAGTGCTGTCGTCAGTCTCATGAAATGTCTTTGTGTAAATTATGGACGAAGAAACATTCGAGTAAACGCTATCTCTCCTGGAGCTATTAATACCGATATGAATACGCCAGAACAAGAATTTGAAGCCCCATTGTGGACACCAATAAAACGAATTGCTGAACCTTTTGAAGTAGCAAACGTCATTTTTTTCTTATCTAACTCTGAATCCAGTTTCATTAATGGCGAAAATATTACCATTGATGGAGGCTATAGAAACGTGAGTGTTTTGTTAAAAGAAGAAATAGAATCCTCAAGAAAAATAGTGGGCTATGACTGGTTAAATCCTAAAATAAAAAGTCTTCAAAAAGGCGATAAAGTCTATTGCTTTGATACCACTCCTGATTATGGATGGATTCATTATAAAGAGGAAGAGGATTATTTAAAAGAGCATTTAAATGCTTTAGATCGAGACGTTGAAATTACTAGAATTATTATGACTTCTAAAGAGAAAAAAGAAAGCATTATAAACAATGACTTAGTAAAAAAGACCTTAGAGCAATCATCAAAAGCCAAATTTATAGGAGTGATTCTAGAGAGTGATGTCAAAAAATATAATCGAGCAGACTATCCACAAATAGGCAAGGGTTTTGAAATCATTGAACATAAAGACGGAACGCATGAACTATTTGTCGATTCCTTTAGTAATGAAAAAGAAGTAGGCTATGTGATTGATAACGAAATGATGATTGATTCTTTAAAAGAAGTGTTTGAAAATATCTATCAAAATATTGAAAAAAAGAAAATTAAAGTATATGGAAATAAGCAATAAAAAGTTGCTTTTTTTCATTCAATATTGATACAATACTCACAACTGAAGGGGGATTTTATGACATCACTTACAACCGAAGACTTAATTGAATTTTATGACTTTCAAAATGAACTTGTAAATCAAGAGATTGCCGAAGAAGTAATCGAAGATTTCGAAAGAAATATTTTAGGAGAAACCATTGACTGGGAAATAGAGGAAGAAGATTTAAAAACCGAATGTTTAGAAAGCCAAAAAGTACTAAATATCATCAATACTTGGGGCTATGATAAAAATTATAGTGGGAAAGTGTTTAACCTTTTAGCACGTTACGGTTATCGAATGAACATAGAAATAGTAGATGCCATGGGAAGTCTTGGAAGATTAGAGAATCCCAATCAAAATAAAGAGGTAATAAAAGTTTTTTTGCTTACACCCATTATTAATGATATTTCCTTTAATGGAAAGGATACTTTTACAATTATCAGTGAAAAATTAGGGAATTTAACCTTTCGTCTAGCAAAGAACTATTTTAAAAATTATCCTAAAATTATAGACTATATAGAAAAAGAACCATTAGAAACCTATTGTCACCAACACACCTGTTTTTTATCTGAAAGTTTAAGAGAATTTTATTCTATTACTTCTCTTTGTGATGATTACTTTAGAGGAAGTTACTATCATTCTTACTCGTATAATAGAGAAGAGAATGTAGCTATTGATTTATGCTATAATGCCATTTTAGATTTGGATAAATTTAATCATTTTTATGGAGCAAAAGAAATCATGCGAATTCCAAATAAAGAAATAGATGAGTTTTATCTGAGTATGCTAAAAAACACCAATCAACCAGAAAAAAGATACAAAATGTTTAAAATTGCCTTATATGAACAATTAAAACAACTAACAGAAGAAGAACAAAAGTTAATACTAGAAAAAGTTTGACTAAAAAAATAAAAGTTTTATAATAAAACGATAGATGGAGGAAAAATAATGAAAAAAGAAATAAAAAAAGCGCTATGTACTCTAGGTCTTGTTGGGGGATTAGGAACTATAGCTGTTGCAAATCAAAAAGAGTTAAAACCAAAAAAATGTATTGAAACAATCGATACAGCCAAAAATAACTTATTACAAATAAAAAATAGTAATTCTGTTTTAGAAATCAAAGACATCGGAACCTTTGATGGACTGAATGATTTTTTATATGAAGAATTAAATAAGAAAATACAAGAAGAACACATTACAACACTCTATTTAAAAAATATAAAATCAACCTTCGATTTTTCTAAGTTAGAGGTCTCTTCAATAAAAAACATTTATTTTGAAAACTGTAGCGAAAGATTAAAAAATTTTAATGTGCCTACAAATTGCACTCTATTATCTTTTAAAGATACAAGTGAAGCGGTTATTAAAGAAATTTTAGATAACAAAGCTACTAAAAATATTTTTATTTTTATGAATAATAAAAAAGATGAATCTTTAATTTCTTATTTAGTAGAACAAAAAATAGAATTAGGTGGTTTATACTATACAAGATTGGATCACGAAGCCATTACAAAAGAAGAATTAGAATTATTAAGTCAAATAAATACAAAAATATTAGACATCACAAATGATGAATTTAGAAAAGCGTTAAATTTAGAATTAAATTTAAATCCAAATATTAGTAATTTAAATCTTCATTTTAGAAATGGAAATATACCAGTAGATTCATTAGTGATTCAAACATCCTCTTCTTGCTCCATTAGTTTAGTTGGTATTAACGTAACAGAGAAAACTAAGTGGTCATTTCCAAATCAATCCATGGTATATTTAAATGGTACTTTTAGTAGTCCTAAGGCTTTTTATGATTCATTTAATATTTCAGTATTAAATATAAGAGAGGAAAAGGGATTAGATTTTAATTATTATAGTTTTAAAGATGATTATTGTGAATTTTTAGATCAATTAGAAAATGCCTTTGGTAACAAAGAAGGCATACAAAAAGAGAAATTAAGAAGTCTTACTTTTCAAAATTTAACCCAACCAGTGACGCTTTACAATAATAAAGAATTAGAAGCTCTTTCTTTTGAAAACGTTTCTTTTGAAATGGCTGAAAAAATGTTAAACACTTGTCATTTAGAACAGCTAAAAGATTTAACTTGGATAGAAAATATTGAGAATGAAAGTCATTTAAAACAACTTTTAAATTATTTAATGAAACAAGAAGTGACTTTAGAAAATTTAAATCTTGATTTAAAAAATGTAAAAGACTATAAAGGCATAACCGAAGAAGAATTTCAATTGCTTTCTCAAATAAAAGCTAAAAATATAACCGTTTTTAGTGAAGGATATGAACAACCCATTCATTTAGATTTAACTTTAAATGAAACCATCTCTTTTATCTATCTTCATCTTTTAAATAAGCAAGGAGCTACTCTAACGGATAACATCAATAGTGAATTAGGTACGATTAAAATTCAATCTTTAAATAATCAACTACGTGTTCAGCTTCTTGGTGGAAACATCAACGAAAAGACTCATTTTTCTTTTCCAGACTTTGCTAGAGTGAATTTATTTCATTTACAATGTAGTCATGTTTCAGCCATTAAAGAATTAAACAATATTGAGTATTTATCTTTAGGAAATCATACGCCTTGGCAAGGACCTGAACATACAGGATACATTACTTACTCTAAAAAAGAAATAGAGGGAAATGAAGGACGTATCGCTTACTTTAGCCAGTTTAATGAAATGATGACGTATTTAGAAAATTATGAAACTTTACTAAAAATAAGAGAAAACTTAAATGTTTCACCAAAAGAAGAATTATTATACGTTAATACAGTTAGCATTGGTGACATCATAACCATTGAAACAGATACAGGTTTGAATGATTACTGTGTCTCTTCGATTAGTTTAATAAATGGTGATGCCTTTGTAGAAGTAGATAATATGGAAGAGTATGAGCTTTATTTAGAAAAAGGCTATCGTGTTTATGGTTATAGTGTAATGAACGGTCAAGAAGTTCCTCAAGTGGAAGAGAACCAAGATGAAAAAGGCTATGTTAGAAAAAAAGTAAGGTTTGCTAAGGTTCCATTTAAACAATAAATAGGAGTTTAAAAGGATAAAAAAGAAATTTTGTGAATTCAAAATTTTTTTGTTTGTAGAAAAATAAAAATTTTAATGCTATACTAACACTATGAAAAAAGAAGAATTTAAAAATTGGAATGAACAAACCTACCAAGAATACTTAGAGTACTTAAAAAGTTTAAAAGATGAAAAATATAAGACTTTCCATAGCCGTCTCACAACAACAAAATATGAAATACTAGGCATAAAAGTACCCATGCAAAGAAAAATTGCCAAAAGAATAAGTCAGTCAAATATTGAAAATTTCTTAAAACTAAACACGGATACCTACTATGAAGAAGTTATGATTAAAGGGCTAGTTTTAACCAGTATAAATGAAAAAGAAGAAGTATTAAAATATATAGAGGATTACGTTTCATTAATTGACAATTGGGCCATTTGTGACTCTTTTTGTAATAGTCTAAAGATAGTAAAAACAGATAAAGACTTTTGGTTTCAATACTTTAAAAAATATCTAAATTGCAAAGAAGAATTTAAAATACGTGTCGCCTTAATTATTTTTTTAAACTTCTATATTGAAGAAAACAATTTAACTGAAATTTTTAATTCAATTGACTCCATAAAAATAGATAAATATTATGTCAATATGGGTATTGCTTGGTTATTGTGTGAATGTTTTATAAAACATCGAGAGAAAACTTTAACTTATTTATTAAAAAGTAATATAAATACATTTACTTTTAACAAAACGATTAGTAAAATAAAAGAGAGTTACCGTGTAAGTAGCGAGGATAAGATATATTTAAATACATTAAAAAGGAAGGGATAGAAAATGAAAAAATTAAAAGGAATGATTTTTGTTTTAATAATAAGTTTATTTATGACAAGTTGTGGTGAAAAAGAAGTACTAGAAAGTGTTCAAGAACTAGAAGATCAAAAATATCAAATAACCAATAAAGAGACCAATAATGTAATACTGGAACTCACTGATGAAAGAAAAATACTTTTAGAACTTTATCCCGATGTTGCTCCCATAACTGTAAAAAATTTTAAAAAGTTAGTTAAGGAAGACTTTTATGATAATTTAATCTTTCATCGTGTGGTAAAAGATTTTGTGATTCAAGCAGGAGATGGAACGAGTAGTGGAAAAAAGGCGCAAACCATTAAAGGTGAATTTGAAAGTAATGGTGTAAAAAATGACTTAAAACATGAACGAGGAGTTTTATCTATGGCGAGAACCAGTGTCGACAAAAATTCAGCCAGTAGCCAGTTCTTCATTATGCTTGAAGAGAATGCGAATTTAGATGGTGATTATGCCGCTTTTGGACAAGTTTTAAAAGGGCTAGATACTGTTGATTCCATTGGAAAGGTTCTAGTTGATAAATACGATAAACCCTTAAAAGATATAACCATAAAAAGAATGGAGTTTGTGAAATTACAATGAATAGAGAAGAATTAGCGGAATTAATATTTCCGGATATTACAAAAACAATTGAAGATTATGAAAAATTGTACCCAGAAAGAAACTTGAGTGAAAATGCGCGTATTACCCGTTTTGCTCCAAGTCCAACAGGATTTATGCATATTGGACACTTTATGCCATCCTTAATTGATTACGTTTTAGCCCGTCAAAGTAATGGCGTCTTCTTTTTAAGAAATGAAGACACAGATACCTCAAGAGAAGTAGAAGGGGCAGTCGAATACATTCGTTCTGTTTTAAAAACATACGATTTAAACCCTGATGAATACGAGTATCGTGATACAAATGAAACGAAAGGAGAATATGGTCCTTACATTCAAACCGAAAGAAAAGAAATTTATCATACTTTTATCAAACACTTAATTTTAGAAGGAAAAGCTTATCCTTGTTTCTTAACCCAAGAAGAAATGGATTCCATTCGTGAATCACAAAGTAGGGATAAAAGAAGAATAGGTATATATGGAAGATATGCTAAATACCGTGATTTACCTGTTGAAGAAGCCATAAATCGTATCAAAAATGGGGAAATCTATACCATTCGTTTAAAAAGTAGCGGCGATTTTAATCGTAAATTCAAATTTAACGACTTAGCAAATGGCGAAATGGAATTTCCTGAAAATGACATTGATATTCCGATTATGAAATCAAAAGATAGACTTCCCACTTACCATTTTGCCCACCTAGTCGATGACCATTTAATGCATACCACCCATGTCGTTCGAGGTCAAGAATGGATGAGTTCTATACCTATACATTATGAATTATTTAAAACTTTTGGCTTTAAAATGCCTAAATACGTTCATATTCCTTTAATTTTAAAAAAAGATGGAGACTCTATCCGTAAAATTTCTAAAAGATTAGATCCTGAAGCCAAAATGAGTTATTACGAAGAAAAAGGTTATCCACCTCTTGCTGTCATTGAAGCCGTTATGACCATTGCTAATTCCAATTATGAAGCGTGGCGAGAAGGACATCCTGATGCACATTTTACGGAATTTGAATTTTCTCCTAAAAAAATGAGTGCGAGTGGGGCCTTATTTGATCTTGATAAATTAGACAACATTTCCAAAAATTATATCAGTAAGTTAACGAAAGAAGAAGTTTACGAAGGTGTTTTAGAATGGAGTAAAAAATACGATTCTGAATTTGCTAACATTCTAGAAAAATATAAAAATAAGTCCATGGCAATCTATAATATTGAACGTGAACAAAAAAAGCCCCGCAAAGATTATGCTTATTATAGTGAAATCAAAGAAAAGACTTGGTATATGTATGATGAATACTTTAAAGATATAGAATATGACTTTAGTGCTTATGATAGAGAAGAAGTTAAAAAGATTTTAAATATTTATATTCAAGAATATTATAGTGAATTGGATACGGAAGAAATGTGGTTCAATAAAATAAAAGAACTCTGTGAAAAAGAAAATTATGCTACAAATATGAAAGAATATAAAGAAGATAGTAGCAAATTTAAAGGAAGTGTTGTTGATGTTACGAATATGATTCGTATTGCACTGACAACTCTCACAACAACTCCTAATCTATATGCACTAATGCAAATTTTAGGAGCTGAAAGAGTAAAAAACAGAATACAAAAAATAACCCAGTAAGGGTTATTGAAAAAAGTGTTACCCTCTAAGTGAAAACTTTTAAGACAGGGGTTATGTCAAAAAAAATAAATATTTCACCTAAACATCGGTAACATGAAACTTATTATATAATTCATAAAAAGGAAATATCAAGAAAAAAAGTTCGACAAATTTCGCAAAAAAAAGTTCTTGAATTTAATCCAAAAATACGATAACATTAAGATGTAAGTGTTACCATTTTGATAACGCCTACTACTTGAGTTGAGCGCTATTCCTTATGCAAGTTAAATATTTGTGTTTGGAAAGCGCTTTTTTATTAATTTGTTTTACAAAGAAGTAGAATTATTATAAGCAATAAACTAATAATAACGATTTTAAAAAAACGATTGTCTTTTCTTATCATCTCTACCACCTCTTTCATTCATGAGCCTTTCGATTCAACAACCAAAGTTCTCCCTGAATTACTTGAAATGAAAGCAGGCGCCCAAAAAGGTAACACGAATTTTTATTATAAGTGAAAAAAAGAAATTTCCAAGAAAAAGCGTTCGACAAAATTTGCCAAAAAAATTTATAATCAAGAACTATCAATTTTCGACAAAAAATGATACAATAACTTAGAGTAGGAACGTGGTATTATGTCAAAAACAACTTTTATCCTAATTGGAATAACGTATTACATTGCAGCAGTTATTATTATCACCGCTGTACTAAATTACATCAGTAAAAAAGAACAAAAAAAATACGAGTCTGAAATCAATGCGTTAGAAAGAGATAAAAACTTAATCATTTCCGCTAGCATCTTATCCGAACTTAACAAAGTAGAACCTTTAATTAATCATTCTGATTCTAAAGAAATCTATAACGAATGGCAACGAAGATTTAAAGAAATAAAAGATGTAGAAGTTCCTAAAATCACCGATGAATTATTAGAAATCGAAGAATTATTTCATAGTAAAAAATACAAAGAATTAAAACATAAAATTGCAGAGGCCGAACTAGACATTTGTTATGTCAAAACCAAATCCAACTTTTTATTAGAAGAAATAAAAGGCATTACTTTAAGTGAAGAAAGAAACCGTGAAACCATAACCAAACTAAAATCCAGTTACCGTGAAATCCTAACCAAATACAAAACCAACACCGAAGACTTTGAACCCATCAAAACACCAATTGAATTACAATTTGAAAATGTGGACAAATTATTTAGTGCTTTTGAAGTTTCGATGGAGAAAAACGCTTATCAAGAAGTAGGAAAAATTGTAAAAGCCATTGATGACATTATAGGAAACTTGAAAATTGTCATAGAAGAAGCTCCAAGCATCATTTTAATGGGCCAAAAATTGATTCCAAATAAAATTAAAAACATCTTAAAAATAAAAGAAAAAATGGAACGAGAAGGTTTTAATTTGGATTATTTAAACTTGGATTACAATATAACAGAAGCCAATAAAAAAATGACGGATATTATTGAAAGATTAAACGTTTTAAATTTAGAAGATTCAATATTTGAACTCAAAACCATCTTAGACTTTTTTGAATCGACGGATAATGATTTTGAAAAAGAAAGAATTTCTAAAAAAATATTTGAAGAATACTCTAGAACCATACTCGTCAAAGTTACCAAATTAAATAAAATAAACAATGACTTATATAAAAAACTAGACGATATTAAATACAGTTACGATTTAACCAGTGAAGATGTTCTAGTCATCGAAGAAATTCATGAATCATTAAAACAAATCAGAGAAAAATATGATGAAATTATAGAAGTCCATCGTAGTAAAGTATCAAATTTTTTAAAACTTTCTAAAGAAATGGAAAACTTAAACGTTCGTCTGGCATACACTGAAGAAAAATTAGATCATGCGTTAAGAACCATTGGAAGTTTAAAAGAAGATGAACTTCGAGCTCGAGAACAATTAGATGAAATCAAAGAAATTTTAACCAAATCTAAAAATCACATGAAAAGTTTTAAATTACCTTTAATCCCCGAAAGCTATTACGTAGAATTATCCGAAGCAACCGAAGCAATTAATGAAATTATCAATGAGCTAGAGCGCACACCGATTTCAATTAAAGTTTTAAATACGAGAGTCGATACCGCAAGAGATTTAGTCTTAAAAGTTTATAATACTTCTAAAGAAGTCGTTAAAACCGCTAAAATGGCGGAAACGGCGATTGTTTATGGAAACCGTTATCGTACTAATAAAGAAGTCGATGAAGGATTAACCAAAGCTGAGATTTCTTTTTATAAAGGGAATTTTAAAACTTCATTAGAAAATGCAATTAATGCCATTAACATCATTGAACCAGGCATCCATAAGCGTTTAATGGAAGAATATCAATAGGTGACAGAAAATGTTTATAAAAATAGGAGATTTTGAAATTTATGAATACGATAAAAATAACCCCGCTCAAAGACATTTAAAATATGTTTTAAATAATAATGCGGATTTCTTAAAATACGTCACTAAAAAAATCGAAGAAAGATTAAATGAAGGGAAAATTCTTCAGGGGGGGGGGTTATTGATTGATGGATCTTATCTTGTTAAATATAAGGATGAGTTTGTTGGCTACATCCGTTTAGAAAATTTAAGATGGAATGGAACATTAGATATAGAATGGGCGGTCTCTCCAGAATTTCAAAACCAAAAATTAGGAACCAAAATAGTAAGAACTTTAAGTGAATATATTTTTAAAAATTACCAGCAAGTAATAAAAATTAGAGGCATCATTGATAAAAGTAACTATAGAAGCAAAGCCTTAGCCAAATCTGTAGGCTTTGAAGAAGAAAAAAAAGATGAAAATTACATTTATGTCACAAAATCAAGATAAATAAACTATTTTGATTTTTTTAGCTAAAAAAGACGGGAAATGGTAGAAATATAAAACATTATCCTTTATAATAGAAACGTAGGTGATAAGATGATATATCTTGATTATAGTGCTACAACTCCTGTAGCTTACGATGTTTTAGAATCGTTTAACAAAGCCAATAAAGATTTTTTTGCAAACCCAAACTCACTTTATCGATTAGGGGTAAAATCAAAAGAACTCATTACAAGTGCAACAAAGCAAATTAGTGATATTTTTAACTGTTTAGAAAGCGAAATTATTTATACAAGTGGAGCAACCGAATCGAATAACATGGCAATCATTGGTTATGCTTTAGCCAACAGAAATAAAGGGACCCATATTATTGTATCGAAATTAGAACATCCCTCCGTTTACAAAATTTGTGATTATTTAAGTACTCAAGGCTTTCAAATTGATTATGTGAACCACGATGAAGAAGGAATTGTCGACTTAGAAGATTTAAAAAAGAAAGTGAATGAAAAAACAATCTTAATTAGTGTCTGTTTAATTAATAGTGAAATGGGCATTAGACAACCTTTAAAAATGATTCGCCAGATTGCTAAAAAACAAAGTAGTCAAGTAGTCATTCACAGTGATATGACACAAGGATTAGGAAAAGTGCCTATAAATATCCATGATGTCGACTTAGCTTCTTTTTCATTACATAAAGTTTATGGTCCCAAAGGGATTGGGCTTCTATACAAGAACAGTCGATTAATACTTGAGCCTATTATGTATGGAAGTAGTAAAAATAACAACCTAAGACCGGGAACACCTTCTGTACCCTTAATTGCGGCCGCAAGTAAAGCCATTCGTTTAGGAACCAGTGACTTAGACCGTAAAGAAGTATTTGTAAAAAGACTGAACGAGAAAATTATAAAAAAATTAACAACTTATGAAGACATTTTAATTAATAAAACCAAATATTCCATTCCTCATATTTTAAACATCAGTTTAAAAAATATAAAATCAGAAACCTTTGTTCACGCTATGGAAGAATATGATATTTATTTAGGAACCAATACCGCTTGTTCAAGTGGAGAACTCTCTACAAGTGTGATGGCCATTTATAATGATAAAAAAAGAGCTTCTTCAACCATTCGTATCAGCTTATCTTATTTAACCACAACGGATGAAATCAATCGTTTCTTAAATTATTTTGACGTCGTATTTAAAAAATTAAATGAACTAAAATGAGTGAGGAAAAAATGAAGAACTATGAACAACTTTTACAACATAAAGAATTAAACTTTTTATTAGACACGATAAATGAAAAAAATAAAAATACTTTATTATTATGCCATGGCCGCCATCATGTAATAAATGTAGTGAATCGAATCTCTTACATTTTAGAAACCTTAAACGAGTCATCAAAAATCATTGAACTAGGAAAAATAGCTGGATTACTTCATGATATAGGTTGCATAGAAGGAAAAGAAAATCATACTTTAAGAAGTACGAAGATGAGTGCAAAATACTTAGAAACATTAGATTTAACAGAACCAGAAAAAAAGCTTATTCTAGATGCAATTCGTGACCATTCAAAAGGTGAAAACATAAACAGTTCTATCGGTGCCGCTTTAATATTTGCTGATAAAACCGACTCAGGAAAAGATAGAGTATTAGAATTTGGAAAAAGAAATAATTATTATTTATTAGGAATAGAAGACGTAGAATTTAAAATAGAACAAAAGAACTTTATTTTGAATTACATTGTCAATGAAAAGTTTTCTTTAGAAATATTTGAAAAAGAAAGTAGTAAGCAAATAGCACTTTCTTATAAAACCGCACACTATTTAGGATTTGAATTAATCATTAAAATAAACAATAAACCAATATGAAAGGGTAAAAACACGATGGAAAAATTAATTATGATTAAATATGGTGAACTAACCACCAAAAAAGAAAATATTAACTTATTTATCAGTACATTAAAGAAAAATATTACTAAAAAATTAGAAAACGAAAAAATAAACTTAACCTATGATAAAAGTCGTATGTTTATTCAGTGTGAACAAAATAAATTTGATGAAGTAAAAATAAAATTAAAAGAAGTTTTTGGTATTCATGAATTTTTAATCTGTTACAAATTAGAAACGTTAGACTTAGAAAGAATCAGTCAAGAAATAATTAAATTAACGGAAAAAAGAGAATTTAATACCTTTAAAGTTGAAACAAAACGAAGCAATAAAACAATTGAAAAAACAAGTCTTGAAATTAGTAGTTTTATTGGATCTCAACTATTAAAAAATATAAAAGAGAAAACCGTAGACGTTCATCATCCTGAATTAATCATATACGTTGAATTAAGAAGCAAAGAAAGTTATGTTTATTTTGAAAAAGAAAAAGGTTTAGGAGGATACCCCGTAGGTGTCGCCGGAAAAGGAATTTTAATGTTAAGTGGAGGTATTGATTCTCCTGTATCAGGTTACTTGGCAATGAAACGGGGCGTAAAAATAGAAGCAGTCTATTTTGAAAGTCCCCCTCATACGAGCGTAGAAGCTAAAAACAAAGTCATAGAACTAACCAAAATATTATCTAAATATAATAATGAAATAAAACTACATGTGATAAACTTTACTGAAATACAAGAAAGCATCTATAAAAACATCCCTCATAACTATTTAATTACGATTATGAGAAGAATGATGTATCGGATCTGTGAAATTTTGGTCAAGAACAATAACGCTAAAATTATTATTAATGGTGAATCGATAGGGCAAGTAGCCAGTCAAACCTTATCCAGCATGAAAGCAATAAATGAAGTAGTAAAACTTCCTGTCATAAGACCAGTAGCCTGTTTTGATAAATTAGAAATTATTGAAGTAGCTAAGAAAATTAATACTTATGAAACCAGTATTTTACCTTTTGAAGACTGTTGTACCATTTTTGTCCCAGAGCATCCCGTCATTCATCCTGAAACAAAACAATGTGAGGACTATGAGACACGTATACCATATAAAGATTTAATCTATAATTGTATTAAAAATCATGAAATTATTAAAATAGAAAACAAAATAAAAAAGGATTTTGAAGACTTACTTTAATCCTTTTTTTCAAAACTAGCACAAAAAGTTTCATTCTTTTGATGATCGACTTCAATTTCACTTAACGTGCATTTACGATTTTTATAATATTTGCAATTTTTTACTTTGCATACAATACATTGATTATAATAAATATCATCCATGAAAATCACCTAATAATAGTTTGAATAAGAATTTTATTTTTATACATAATAAAAATAGGTGAGTAAAATGAGAAAACATATCGATTACTATTATAAATGTTTTGATAAAGAAAGCGATAATGAAGTGGATAGAATCGTAAATGAAAGATTTAATGACTACGGTTACAATTTTGACACGAATCGAAGAAAAGTTGTAAATGAAGAAAATATGAAAAAAATTCGTTATAAAAACTGTTTAAAATTAAAAAAGGAAAGTGAAAAGTAATAAAATTTTCTTTTTTTGAAAATAATTAGAGAACAACGTGAGAGAATAAGCTTTATAAATAAATACAAAAAATAAAAAATTGACAAGTTCATAAATTTGAAAGGTCAATTTTTTTTTCATCGCTTATTTTTCATCACTTAATAAACCCTTATAGTACTTCCAAGCAAGAACACGAAGGGCCACACGGTCGACTAAATCTTCAGAAATAGTCTGATTTAAAACCGCATTTTTGATTTGATTAAATTCTTGTGCATAATTGGTAGAAATAATGAGATCATTACCAGCAAGCAAAGCTTTTAACGCCACATCAGGAATGGTAGAAGTCGCTCCCATATCTAAATCATCAGTGATAATCACGCCTGTAAAATCCAAACGATTTCGAAGAAGATTATGAACACTAGAAGATAAAGACGCTGGTTGTGAAGCATCAATGCTCGTGACAATATTATGACTTACTAAAACCGCTTCCGCTCCCGCATGAATACCCGCTTCAAAAGGTGGTAAATCATTTTTTACAATACTTTCAAACGTACGATTATCTGTGGAAGAAGTCGTATGCGTATCCGCATTATTTCCATACCCAGGGAAATGTTTTAACGTATAACTGACATTTGTTCCTTTACTTGCTTCAATCACGGTTTTTGCATAGTGATTGGTTTCATCTGTAGATTTACCAAAACTTCTTGCATACATATAATCATTAGAATTAGTTGAAACATCCACAACTGGTGCTAAATTAAGATTAAGACCTAATTGATATAAAATACTACTTTTACTAATCGTATCTTCCTTTATTTTTTCAAAACCTCCTAAAGCATAAAGTTCTTGAGATGATTTAAAAGGTTCACGAACTAAATTAGGGTTACTACTAATTCGAATGACTTTTCCGCCTTCTTCATCAACTGAAGTCAGAAGCGGAATTTTAGAATTTTCTTGTAATTTAGAAATCATTTCTTTTACAGACGAACTGGTCTTATCCTTAAAATCTTTTTCATAAAAGACAAATCCTCCAACAGGATATTTTTTTAAATCTTCTAAACTATGAGACGCATCATAACGGGCTAAAAAAAGTTGTCCAATTTTTTCATCTAAAGAGAGTTTTTTTAATTTATTAAAAGCCAAAGAATAATAATTTTTAAAAAGCCCTTCTTCATTCCATTCACTAGGAATCGAATCCAATTTTGTGAGTTGGACTACTTCAAAATCTTGTACTTTCTTTAAATCATCTAAAATACCCAAATATTCAATTAAAAAATAATCTCCAATATCACCATTCAAAGTCTGATTACTAATCGTATAAATGCCATTATTTTCATCTTGAATTGTTGTCGTTGTCTCATTCTTTTCGAGCACCATGACTTTTATTTGATGCGTTTCTTTTTTAGTTTCTTCCTTTTTTTCTCGATTAAAAAACAGAAAAGTCATCCCAAGGAGCACAGGAACAATCAGTCCTATGAGATAGATATTTTTTTTCATTGCTTCACACTCTTTCTATTTAAGTTATATGTTGGTAACTTAAAAATATTATATAACTTTTTTCTTGAAATTTTTAGAGAAAAAGAAGAACAATTTTTTTTAAACAAAAAAAGAGAAAGGTGCGAAAACAATCAATTCATGCAAATTTCTTGTATTATTTATAATATTTTGTTAAAATGATGTCAGTATAAGAGGTGGAATATGAATGAAGAAACAACTCTTTTTGATGTAACTTTATTTAAACAGGCTCAAATAGAATACACCATCAAACAAGTCTATCAAGTCTTATTCGATAGAGGTTACGACCCAGTAAATCAATTGGTAGGGTATTTAACAACAGGGGACTTAAGATACATTTCCAATTATAAGGGAGCACGAGAACAAATTGAAGAACTGGATCGTGAGCTCATCATTGCCTTTTTATTGGAGCAATACTTAAAATGAGTCTTTTAGGATTAGATTTAGGCACCAAAACCTTAGGCTTAGCCGTTAGTGACAAAACGAATACCATAGCAAGCCCTTATAAAACTCTAACATTCAAAAAAATAGAGGACGTTTTGCCTGAATTAACAGCTTTAATTGAAGCAAAAAAGATTGAGAAATTGGTGTTAGGGTACCCGAAAAATATGAACAACAGTTTAGGTTTTGCCGTGGAAAGAACCCACAAATTTAAAGAGTTGCTTGAAAAAACGTTTCAATTACCCATTATACTCATGGATGAAAGACTTTCTTCCATCGAGGCTGAAAAAATACTGATAGCCACCGATATGAGTCGAGAAAAAAGAAAAAAAGTTATCGACGCTTACGCGGCTTCAATTATATTAGACACATATTTAAAAGAAAGTAGGGATTAACAGTGGATACAAATAAAAGCGTATTTACCGCTAAAGATGAAAAAGGAAAAATAAAAACATATGAAATCATATTTAAATTTGATTCCAATGAAACAAAAAAAAGTTATTTAGTTTATACCGATAATACAAAAGAAAATGGAAATTTAAAAGTGTACGCCAACACTTACGACAAAACAGGAACGAGTAAAGATCTTTTACCCATCGAAACTGAGGAGGAATGGAACACCATAGAAACTTTTTTAAGTAAATTGAAGGATGAACAAAATGAAGAAAAGTAAATTAATCATCATTATAATTTTAATTTTATTAATCATTAGTGCTCTTTGTTTGGGAATTTATGGTTACGGAATGACCAAAGTCAGTAAAGAAAGCCAAAAAGTAGAATTTATTGTTAAATCTGGTGCTAGCAAAATAGAAATCGTGAATCAACTAAAAAATGCAGGCCTAATAAGAAGTAAAAATGCATTGTTAGTTTATTTATACTTCAATAAAGACCTTAACCTACAAGCGGGAAACTATGAACTAGATCGTAATATGAACCCAAAAGAAATCATTGAAAAAATAAACAAAGGTGACGTTCTAATTAAAACCATGACCATTAAATTTATCGAAGGTAAAAACATGAAAAATTTTATAAACCTTGTTAAAGAAAAGATGCATTTAAGTGAAGAAGAAATTAAAACGACTTTAAACGATAAAGAATTTTTAAATACTTTAATCGAAAAATACGATTTTTTGACAAATGAGATATTAAATGATAATATCTATTATGCACTTGAAGGTTATTTATATCCAGACACCTATGAAATTTTAGAAAACGCCAATTTAAAAGATTTGATTATAAAAATGCTAGACAACACTAAAACAAAACTCTCAAACTTGGATTTAAATAACAGCAAGTATTCGGTACATGAGCTTCTTACCATGGCTTCTATTGTCGAACTAGAAGGCGTCAATGCGGAAGATCGTGCGAAATTTGCCCAAGTGATTTATAAAAGATTAGAACTAGGGATGACTCTTGGAATGGATACCACCGCAAAATATGTGGCAGAGATGGAAAACAAAAGTGTCAATTATTTGGCGATGAGTCCATACAACACTAGAAGAGTGGATGCGGGAATGGCTGGAAAATTACCAATAGGCCCTATAGGAAATCCATCCATCGAAGCTATAAATGCCGTATTACATCCAAGTGATACCGAATATGTTTATTTTGTTGCCAATACCTGTACAGGAGAGAACTTTTTTAACGTAGATTTAATGGAACATTCTAAAAAAGCTCGAGAATTAAAATCTATTTGTGCAACAAACTAAGGAGTTAGAAAAAAATGAAACAGTATATTTTAGAAATGGAACAATACGCAAAAGATAAAAATGTTCCCATCATTGAAAAAGATTCTATCGCTTACATTATGAAATACATTAAAACCAATAATGTAAAAAACATCTTAGAAATTGGAAGTGCCATTGGCTATTCCGCTATTTTAATGGCTTCAAGTAGTAAAGACGTGAAAGTCACAACCATTGAACGAGACGAGACAAGATACATGGAATGTCTTAAAAATGTTAAAAAATGTGGCTTCGACAAAGAAGTAAACGTGGTATTTCAAGACGCATTAGAAGTCAATTTAACAGGAGTCAGTTACGATTTAATTTTCATAGATGCCGCAAAAGGTCAATACAAAAAGTTTTTTGAAAAATTTAAATTCTTTTTAGCTGAGGGCGGTGTAATCATCACCGACAACTTGAAATTTCATGGCTATGTAGGCAAAAAAGAAACCATCGATAGTAAAAACTTAAGAGGCATTGTCGATAAAATAGAAAGTTATATTGAATTCTTAAAAACAAATGAAGAATTTGAAACAGAATTTATTGATATAGGTGATGGAATAAGTGTTAGCAAAAGAAAAAATGAAAAATAAGTATTTGCTTACTGTGACAAGAGATTTATTAGATGTGAAAGTTAAGAACCTTAACTTTCTTTTTCCTATAGAAGGGTATAGTGTAGGTTTTCAAGATGTCTTTAAAATATCTGAAATAAAAAAAGAAGACGCTTATCTTTATATTAATCGTCTCTTAGATAAAGAAAGCATTATAAGTTTAAAAGAAGAACTAAAGTACTTAAAACCAAACATTGTTGGCATTTGTTTTAATGATTTAGGGATGATTAGAATTGCTAAAGAATTAAATCTTCAAGTAAAACTGATTTATATGAATAACCACAACACTACAAATAAAGCCTCCATAAATGCTTATTTAGAAGACGTAGACAGTGCTTTAATCAGTACAGATATCACAGAAGAAGAAATGACTATTATTTTAAATGAAGCAAAAAAGCCTTTAGTATTACCTTGTTTTGGACTAGTGGAAGTCATGTGTTCAAGACGTCATTTACTCACAAATTTTCAAACTGAATTTGGGTTAGATTTAAAAAATGAACAAGTGCTTTTTGAAAATAATTCTAAAAATGCTTTTCGAGTAGTGGAAAATGAATACGGAACGGTTTTTTATAAAGATAAATATATCGATTATCGTCACATTCATCATGAAAATATCTTATTTTATTACATTAATGGTTTACATTTAAGCAAAGAAAACCTTGAAAAAATAGTCAAGAATGAAAAAATTGAAAATACCGAAACCGGATTTTTAAATCAAAAAACGTATTACCGTTTGAAAGAGATGAACGAATGCAAAAAGTAGAATTATTAGCTCCAGCTGGAGACCTAGAAAAATTAAAATTTGCTTATTTATATGGTGCCGATGCAGTGTATTGTTCTGGCAAGAGATTTGGACTTCGGGCAAACGCGAACAATTTTACCTTAGAAGAAATAAAAGAAGCCACAAAAATAGCCCATGACTTAAACAAAAAAATTTACATTACAGTAAATATCATTTTTCATGAAGAAGAGTTGGAAGGTCTAGAAGAATATTTATTAAATTTAAGTGAAATAGGCGTAGACGCCATTATTGCAAGCGACATTTATGTCATTAAAAAAGCTAAAAGTTTAAACTGTTCTTTTGAAGTGCATATCTCTACCCAAGCAAGTGTCTTAAATAAAGAAGCCGCTTTGTTTTATAAGGACTTGGGAGTTACACGGATTGTTTTAGCAAGAGAAGCGTCTTTAATAGATATTGAAGACATCAAAAATGAAACCGGATTAGAATTAGAATGCTTCATTCATGGAGCGATGTGCACGAGTTTTTCTGGTCGTTGTGTTCTTTCTAATTATTGTACTAATCGGGATTCCAATCGTGGGGGATGTGCTCAAATTTGTCGTTGGACCTTTGATTACCCAGAAAGTGAAGTTCCATTTAGTATGACCCCAAAAGACTTGAATTTAGTAGAATACATTAGCGATATGATAAAAGTAGGGGTCAATTCATTTAAAGTAGAAGGAAGAATGCGAGGAATTTATTACATTGCCACCGTTATTTTAGTCTACCGAAGACTTATCGATAAAATAAATGAGGATAAATTAACCCATCAGGAAGTGAACTATTACTTGAGTATTTTAAATCGTTGTGCCAATAGAGAATCAACGCCTCAATTTATTAATAAGCTCCCAACACACGAGGAACAATATTTTTTAGGAAGAGATGAAGTCAGCAACCAAGACTTTTTAGGGATGGTTTTAGACTATGAAGAAGAAACAAAACTTGTAACTCTGGAACAAAGAAATTATTTTGAAATTGGAACAGAAGTCGAATTTTTTGGCCCAAAAATAGAAACCTTTTCTTACAAAGTGAATAAAATATACAATGAAAAAATGGAAGAAATTGAGGTAGCCAATCATCCTCAAATGATCATAAAATTAAAAATAAATCAAAAAGTAAATAAATACGATATGATGCGATTAAAAGTATTTGACAAACAAAACTTTTTATAGTATCCTTAATTGGTATTTTTTAGAAGGTGGAATTTTTTTATGAAACAAATTGATAATATAATGCTGACAGCGGAAGGTTATTTAGAATTAGAAACAGAACTAAATGAATTAAAAACCAAAAAAAGACCCGAAGTGATTAAAGCCTTAAAAGAAGCTAGAGCGCTAGGAGATTTATCAGAAAATTCGGACTATGACGCAGCACGTAACGAACAAGCACAAGTCGAAGCAAGAATTAAAGAATTAGAATTTAAATTAGAACATAGTACTATTGCTGATGCAAGTAGCAAAGATACAGTTAGTGTAGGAAACACAGTAACCATTACTTATGAAGATGGAGAAATAGAAGAATATAAAATCGTAGGTTCTTTAGAAGCCGATCCGTTTGCCAATAAAATTTCAAATGAAAGTCCAATTGGTAAAGCTATTTTAGGACATAAAAAAGGCGAAAAAGTCGAAGTGTCAACACCAAATGGAAACTTTACCATAGTAGTAACCAATATAGAATAAGCAATTTATTTGCTTTTTTATTATTACTTAGGTATAATAAATTCGGATTAAGGAGAGTATTATGAAAAAAAATGTAATCGTAAAGGAAATAAAAATTGAAGGAGAAGAATGGCAAAAAGCTTTAGATAAAGCTTTTAAAAAACAAAGCAAAAACGTTAAAATTGATGGTTTTAGAAAAGGAAGCGTTCCTAAAGATATGTTTATTAAAAAAATGGGAATAGAATCGCTTTATAAAGATGCTTTAGATGAAGTAGTAGATGAAGGCTACAAAAAAGTTTTGGATGAAACAAAAGTTATCCCCGCATGTGAGCCTAATCTAAATGTAAAAACAATTAACGAAAACGAATGTATTTTAGAATTTACATTAATCACCGCTCCTGAAGTCACTTTAGGTGAATACAAAAATTTAAAAATAAAAAAAGAAGAAATAAAAATCTCTAAAGAAGAAATTAAAAGTGAAATCGAAGCTTTAAGAAACAAATACGCTGAAATTAAAGTAAAAGAAGAAGGAGCCATTGAAAATGGAGACACCGCTGTAATTAATTTTAATGGGTTTGTAGATGGTGTAGAATTAAATGGAGGAAGCGGAGAAAACTATCCTCTTGAAATTGGAAGTCATACATTTATTCCAGGATTTGAAGAAGGATTGATTGGTTTAAAGGTTGATGATGAAAAAGAACTGAACTTAACTTTTCCAGAAAATTATACTGAAGATTTAAAAAATAAAGATGTTTTATTTAAAGTGAAAATTAATGAAATTAAAACCAGAATTTTACCTGAATTAAATGAAGATTTTTATTTAGATTTAGGTTATGAAGACGTTAAGACCGAAAAAGATTTAGAAGCTAAAATCGAAGAAGGTTTAAGAAAAAACAAAGAAGCTGAAGTCGAAGATCAATATATTGAAGCATGTTTAACAAAAGCTAGCGACAACATGAAAATTGATATTAATGAAGAAATTCTAGATGAAGAAATTCATCGTATGATTCATCAATTTGAAGATCAATTGAAAAGACAAGGCTTAAAAATTGACGATTATTATAAATTTAGTGGTTTAACACATGAAGATTTACATAAACAAATGGAACCTGAAGCAACAAAAAGAATTAAATATCGTTATTTATTAGAAAAAGTAGCGGAAGTAGAAAAAATCGAAGTCAGTGATGAAGAAGCTGAAAAACAATCAGAAGAAATGGCTACGAATTATGGTATCAGTAAAGAAGAACTATTAAAAGTTTACGGTGGGTTAGATACGATTAAATACGATATCAAAATGCGTAACGCGATTAATATTGTAAAAGGAGAGTAATTTCTTCTTTTTTTCTTGTCAAAAAATGGTAAGTGACTTATAATTGAAATACAAATAAGGTAAAGAACTTGTTTGGTTATAAAATAAATTTAATAAGGAAGGAAAGAAGAAAATGAAAAAGATTAAATTTAAGAATGGGGGGGGGGTTATTAGAAACTAATAACCAACTAGAAAGGTTTACCAAAGATAAAAGGAATAAAAAAATCATTTATTCTATATTAGGAATACTTTTAGTAATAGGAAGTATCACGTTATATAAAACGTTTGCTTTCTATGAAGAAAAGAAAAGCTTTAATATATTAAAAGGAAGAATTCCAGATTTTGGTTACGATATCAAATTATTAAGTGTTGTCGTAGATGATAAAAAAAGTGAAAGTATTCCAGAAAGAGGGTTATATAAAACAAATGTGCATTGTACAAATGGAACGTTTGGGGAATGGGATTATAACAATTGGAATTTAGTATTAAACAATGTCAGTAGTGAATCAAAATGCAGTGTTGAGTTCACAAGTGGATTAAGTGAAGAAGAATACAATAAATACATTGAAGCAGGAAAAGCGTTACATCGAAATACGTATCGAGGAAAAGATATAACCAGTTATTATACAGATGGAAGTTTATATACTAGAATCTCAAATGGAACATTTGAAGACATTTATGTAGGAGATTATATCATAGCAAATGAAGTGACATGGCTCATTGCAGACATTGATAATTATTTATATACTGGAGATACACAATTAACCAAACATCATGCAACAATCATTCCGGCGAAACCATTAATGAATATTGGGATGAACGCTATAGATACCACCGAAGGTGGTTATGTTGGAAGTCGAATGGCAACAGAGACTTTAAGTAATCTAGTAGCTAGTGATGGAGTAATAGGAAAGACGTTTGGAAATCATATTACAGAATATAGAAACAATCTTACAAATATAATAAATAAAGAAGCTGCAAACCGAGGTGGTACAATAGGAGCTTCCGGCGGATATGTTTGGTCTTTGAGAAAAATCGATTTGATGAGTGAAATCAATGTTTATGGATCAACTGTTGCTTCATCTTCTCTTTATGATACAGGAGTTGATAATATACAATATGCAATATTTCAGTTAAAACCAGAATTTAAAAATAGTTATAATAATAATCGTTTTGGTTATTGGTTAAAAGATGTTGGTGGTGTAGCAACTTTTGCTGTTGTAACAAATCGTGGCACTTCTACTCGTGATGGCAGCAGTAATCAAAATTATGGCGTTCGTCCACGTTTTTTAATTGGCTAATTCCCATTTAAAAATTTAGTAAAAATTGGTTGTAAAAAAACGTAAATATTGTTTACTTTAAAATAAAAAATTATTATAATAAATCCCATAACTTGAAGGGAGAGAAATCATGAAAAATAGCTTACCAATTTTATTACTAAAAAGTTTATTGATTCTCCCTAATCAAGAAGTAAAACTAGAATTAAACAATGATTTAAGTAAAAACGTTATCTTTTTCTCTACAGAAAACTACCATAGTGAGCTATTAGTGATTAGCCCTAAAGATCAAATGGAAGAAGTGCCTGAAGTCAGTGATTTACCTACCGTAGCTGTGGTATGCAAAGTAAAAAGCAAAATTGAGCTTCCGAGTGGCAATTTAAGAGTCACTTTAAGAGGACTTTTTCGTGTCACCATTAAAAATTTAAAAAATACCAAAAATGAAGCGTTAATTTGTAATTATAAAAAACTTGAAATACCTGAATATACTGAAATAGAAGCATTAGCTACCAAAAAGAAGCTAAAAGAAATGATAAACACTTATGTAAAAAATGACAGTTCCATTTCCAACAGTATTTTAAACGTTATAAAAGAAATTGAAGACCTAAACAAACTTACGGATGTAATTGCCGCCTTTCTTCCTATACCTTTTCTAAAAAAATTAGAGTACATAGAACAAATGAATCCCGTCATTCGTGGGCAAAAATTAATGGAAGAGTTAAAAATTGAATTAGAAATTCAAGAATTAGAAGCTCAATTAGAAGAAAAGATTCAAACAGGGTTAGAAGAAAACCAAAAAGAATTTATTCTAAAAGAAAAATTAAAAGCTATTCAAGAGGAACTGGGAAATCAAAATGAAAAAGAATTGGAAATTCTAAATTACAAACAAAAATTAGAAGCTGGAAACTTTGAGAATCAAATCAAAAATAAAATTAAAAGTGAAATAAAAAAATTTGAGTATACGAATGAAATGAGTCCAGAGCTTTCTAACATTAGAAATTATTTAGATTGGATGTTTAACTTACCTTGGAATCAAACAAGTTCGGATGAAACACACTTAAAAATAATTGCTAAAACCTTAGATAAAAGTCATTACGGAATGACAAATGCTAAAAATAAAATTATTGAATACATAGCCGCTAAAAATCGTAATCCGAATATTATGGCTCCTATTTTATGTTTTGTTGGCCCAGCAGGGGTTGGAAAAACCTCACTTGCTCAATCCATTGCTTTAAGCTTAAATAAAAAATTTTATAAAATAAGTGTTGGGGGATTAAACGACAGTTCAGTTTTAAATGGACATCGAAGAACCTATTTAGGAGCCAATCCTGGAAAAATTATGGAAGCTTTAAAAAGGTGTGGAACCAATAATCCTGTGATTTTAATTGATGAAGTCGATAAAATGGTTAAAGATTACAAAGGGGATCCAGCAAGTGTTTTATTAGACATATTAGATAAAAATCAAAATAAATGTTTTGTTGATCATTATATTGAAGAAGAATTTGATTTAAGTAAAATTTTATTTATCTTAACCGCGAATTATGTCGAAAATATACCCCTTGAACTGTATGATCGTTTAGAAATTGTTCAATTGAGTAGTTATACCATTTTAGAAAAAATTGAAATTGCCAAAAGGTATTTATTACCCGAAATTTATGTAAATCATTTCATTGACAATAAAAACATAAAATTTAGTGATAACATTTTGAAAAAAATCATCTTAAGTTACACCAAAGAGGCTGGAGTAAGAGAATTAGAAAGAGTGTTAACAAGCATTGTACGAAAGTTGATTGTCTTAGAAGAATTAGAAAACGTGAAAATAACAAACGAAAAACTTTTTTCCTTATTAGGCGAAGAAAAATACGAAAGTGAGGCTTTAGGAAAAACAGATTTACCAGGAAAAGTAAACGCCTTAGCAGTCACAACTTTAGGAGGACGCGTCATGCCTATTGAAGTGGTTTTTTATGAAGGAACTGGTGAAGTGAAAATGACAGGATTGTTAGAACAAATGATGACAGAAAGTGTGACTGTTGCTTTAAGCTATTTGATGGCAAACAAAGAAGATTATGGTATCTCACATACTTTTTTTAAGAAAAAAGACCTTCATCTTCATTTTCTAGACGCTTCAATAAAAAAAGATGGTCCAAGTGCTGGAATAACAATTACTACCGCTATTTTAAGCCTTTTAAAAAATAAACCCATCAGTCAAAAATACGCCATGACAGGAGAAATCACTTTAAAAGGTGAAGTAAAAAAAATTGGAGGACTCAAAGAAAAATTAGTCAGTGCTTTAAATGAAAAGGTAGAGACCGTTTTTATTCCCAAAGAAAATCATAATGAATTAAATTCAATTCCCAAGGAAGTAAAAGAAGAGATACAAATCATTGAAGTAGAAGAGTATAAAGAAATATACAATTATTTATTTAAAACTTAAAAATACAGTCATAAATAGAAACCTCTTTTCATAGTTTTTATTAAGAAAGAGAGGATTGATTTTATGCAAAGCATCGTACCTTACACCAAAGAAATTCAATTTAAAAGTAAAATTTTTGAAATTTGTAGCATTTCTTTAGAACATGAAATAAACTCAAGTGACACAGAAATTACAGGGAATTTTATCATTTCTGGAGATTACAAAAGTCATGAAGTTAGTGTAAATAAAGAAGCTTTTAATTACAAATTGCCTTTTCATTTAGAAGTCACCGATACCATTGACAAAAATTCCCTTCAATTTGAAATAACCGACTTTAATTATCAAGTCATCAGTGAAGATACATTAAAAGTAGACATCGAATTTCAAGTCAGTGCTACCACGATTGAACCTGTAAAAATTGAAGAAAGAGAAGAGATTCCAGAAATAAAAAAAGAAGTTATAGAAGACATTGACGAGTTGTTTCATAAAGAAGAAATAGAAAACGCATCCCCAGAAGAAAGACCAGAAATAGAAGAAATAAAAGAAAATACAGAAGAAAGATTAGAAGAAGAACAAGCTGAAGTCGTTTTAGATTCCGCTACTGAAAAAGAAGACGAATACATGACGTATCATATTCATATTGTGAGCGAAAACGATACACTAGAAAGCCTTGTAGCCACTTACGAAACCGATATCGATACTTTAAAAGAATACAATCAAATTGATGTGTTAAATATCGGAGACAAAATTATTATTCCAAGTAAAGATGAATAGTACCTTAGACGTTTTAAAAAACATATATAAACCTTATAAAATAACGTTTCTAAAAAAAGTCGTCATCTTAAACACCACCAGTGGTGATTTTGTGGTAAAAAGAAAAGAAGAGAAAGATATTAAAGAGTTATATCAATACTTAGAAAGTAGAAGCTTTACCCATTTTCCAAGTTTAAAAGATGACGCCAGAAGTGACTACAACGTTTTCGAATACATTCCATCCGTCAGCATGCCAATTGAACAAAAAGCCTACGATTTAATAAATGTTTTAAGTAATTTACATAACAGTACCACATATTATAAAAGTGTAACAGAAGATGAATTTAAAATAATTTTTGATAACATTAAAAGTAATATCGATTACTTAGATAATTATTACGAAGAATTTTATGAAAAAGTTAAAAAAGAAGAATACATGACACCATCAAATTATTTAATCATGCGTAACATTTCCAAAATCTTCGCCGCTTTAGAATTTTGTTCAAGTGAATTAGACGCTTGGTATGGCATGGTAAAAGAAGACTTAAAAAAAAGAGTTTGTTTAATTCATAACAACCTCAATTTAGATCATTTTATAAAAAATGAAAAAGAATATTTAATCAGTTGGGAAAAAGCTCGAATAGATACACCCATCATTGATTTAGTAAATCTTTATCAAAACGAATACTTTAATGTTCATTTCGGCGTTTTATTTGATAAATATTTAGAAAAAGTACATCTTTCTGAAGATGAAAAAAAACTTTTTTTTCTATTAATTTCTTTGCCCAAAAAAACGGAATTAAACGAAACAGAATTTAAAAATTGTGAAAAAGCTCGAAAAGATCTAGATTATATATTTATTACAGAAGAGTTAGTACGGCCATACTACGCGGTACAATAGAAAAATTAAAAGCAAAAGTTCTAATAGCAAAATAAAAATATTAAATCGAAGTGGTAAAATAAGCGTGATAATAATTTGATAAAATAAAAGAATACAAAGAGCAAAGATTGCTAAAACTGTAAATAGTCCTCCTCCACGAGGATTTTTATGTGGTGGTGGAGGGGGGCAAGGTCCATGTGGATACATCGATACATCACCTAATAAATTATATGCTTTTTTTATTTTTGTGTTCTTTACAAAAAATAAATAGTCTATTATAATGAATATAATAAAGAAGGGTGTTCTATGAAAAAGAAAAAAGGCTTTGTTTTTGTTGAAACTTTAGTGGTAACAGCCGTTTTAACAATATCTTTATTAGCTTCTTATTCAACGTTTAGTGCTTTAGTTATTAAAGAAAAGGAACGTATTACTTATAATGATTCGGCTTACTTATATCGCACATATTATATAGAAAAATTTTTAAAAAATTTTAGTCTTTATAATGTTAGGGATTATATTGATAGTGAGACAACCATAAACGGAAAAAAAGTTAAAAGAGCGTATTCAAAAATAGGCTGCTCAGGAGATTTATTCCCACCTGAAGCCAATCATAATTTAGCAACATGTGAAGCTCTAATAAATAGTTTAAATGTCGAAAATTTATATTTAACCTTTAAAGATTTAGGGTATTTACAACAGTGTAACAACTGGGAAGGAGATTGTGCAGTGTTTGCAACCTTAGATGATGGGATGGCAGAATACATTAAAACCATTGGTGGCTCATCTAAAACTGGTAATGAAGCCAGTCAAAGTGGCTATCGAATCATAGCAGAATATAAAGAAAAAAAGGATGGAACAAAATGTGATTCAAGTGGAGCAGAATGCCAAACGTTTTATGCAACGATAAGTATAGGTGATATTGATGGAAAATAAAGGATTTACATTGGTGGAATTGATTATTAGTATTGCACTTATTTCAATCGTTGTGATGTTTTTATTCAATTTATTAACAGATGTAAAAGCAAGCAACAATAATACTGATTTCAATCGTAAAAACCAACAAAAAAGAGCAATTATTATAAAAAACATTCAAGAAGATTTGACCAATCGCAAATTAGTTGGGATTTTAAATCGTCATTCGAATGAACTTTCATCTAATACAATCGCAAATATTACCTTTCAATTTCAAGATGGAGATACTTTTTTAAAAATAGTAAATGATGGGGATAACCAGTCTATAAGTTATACAAATCATTCAGGAACAGAAAAATGGAATTTAGAAAAACAGAGTCAAACCACACATTTTAATACCACTTGCATCAAATATAGTAACAGTTTATTTAGCACTGATTTGGATAATGGAGAGTATTTTTATGTAAAAATAAACATTCCTATTGTTGTAAATAAAAATAAAGTCAATAATATTGATGACATTGAATTGTTTTATATAGGACTAAAAAAAGATTTAACACAGCAACAAAAAGAAAATTTTAAAGATATGAATTATACGAAATTAATTTCTTATGCGGGTTTAGGTTACTATCAAGAGAATACCTGCGAAAAGAACCCAGTGAACTAGTCGAACAAAAAGAAAAGGTTTTAAAGAAATCGAAACATCACTTACGATGTTTTTTATTTGAGTATGAATACTTAAACCAAGAAAAGAAACAAAAAAGCTAGCTAAAATAAGTTTAAAATGGAAATTAATACGTAAGAGAGAAAGTTTTGTTAAGCCGCCTGTCGTTTCAAGAAAACCATTAATGAAACAATTTAAAATAGGTTGTTTAAGAAATAAATTTAAGCCTTCACAAATAAAAAGATAGAAAAGGATTGTTCCTAATATAGTAATTAAAACTTTAAAAGATTTTACAATACTTGTCGACAAAAGTTGTGATAATGAAAGAGGAGCAATTGCTAAAGAAAAATGTTGTGTGTCCTGTTGGTGATTTCTTAAACAAAAAGCCAGAAAAAGACTTACCAAATAATTGAAAAAAATGATTTTAAAAGCAACACGTTGATCGAAAATTGTGACAAATAAATTATACAAAAATAAAGGATTTAAAAAACAAGAATAAGATAAAACATAACTGGCTTCTTGAGCACTTAATTTCTTTTCTTTTACTAAATTACTAATTAAATAAGCATTGGCAGGTGTGCCAGAAATTGTTGAAACTAAAAAAATAGAAAATGAAATTTTAGTTTTAAAAATTTTTTTAAACAAAGGATAAAAAAGCTCTAAAAAAGAAAAAAAATGATAGTTTAATAAGAAATCCTGAAGAATAAACATAGGGAACAAAGAAGGAAAGACATGGTTAAAAAAAAGAAGACAACCATTTAAAATACAATTTTTAAATAAAATATTTTCTTTAAATAGCAGATAAATGAATAAAATTAAAAGTGTAATAGTAAAATATTTTTTGAATATTTTTAGCATATTTATCCCATCCTTTGCTATAATGTTTATGGTGATTCTATGTTTAATAAAATATATGAAAAATGTTGTCAATTCATAAAAGAAAATTATAAATTTATTTTATCTTTAATTGCGATTTTTATTTTCTTCTTTTATGAACTACCTTTTGTGGTTTATAAACCAGGAGGAACGATTGATTTAAACAGTCGAATAGAAATGGAAGGAAAATACGAGTCCAGTGGAAGTCTAAACATGGCTTATGTGTCGATGATGAGAGGAAATATTCCTTTCGTCTTATTATCCTATTTTATACCGAATTGGGACTTAGAAAAAACAAGCAATATTACTGCTAGTAATGAATCCATAGATGATTCCATTAAAAGAGATCGAATATATTTAGAAAATGGTCTAGATTATGCAACTTTTAACGCTTATAAAGAAGCGGGAAAAGAAATAACAATTACAAGTGTTCAGCAAATTATTACCTATATTGCTGAGGAAGCAATGACAGATTTAGAATTAGGAGATAAAATTTTATCCATAAATAATCACGAATTTAAATCATTAAGCGAATTGCAACTTTATATTAATACATTAAAAAAAGAGGAGATTGTGCATTTTAAAGTTTTAAGAGGCGATAAAGAAAAAGAGTGTACGGCTAAAATTTTTGAACTCGATAACAGTTTAAAAGTAGGAATATCGATTGTTGAGAAATACGCTTATACAACCGATCCTAAATTAGAAATCAAAACGAAACCAAGTGAATCTGGATCGAGTGGTGGCCTCATGACAGCCTTAGCAATTTACAATGCCTTGACAGAAGAAGATTTAACTAAAGGGCGCAAAATAGTGGGAACAGGAGCTATTGATAAAGACGGAAATATTTTAGAAATTGGCGGAGTGAAATATAAGCTTTTAGGAGCTGAAAAAGCGAAAGCAGACATCTTTTTGTGTCCAGTAAAAAATTATGAAGAAGCGTTACGTATAAAAGAAGAAAATAAACTAGACTTAAATATTATTAAAGTTGCAACTTTAAAAGAAGCCATAAAAGCCTTGCAAAAGTAAAATTAGGGACTTTTCAAAAATGAATTTTTATCTTATAATAGAAATAGATTAGAAAATATGGTGATTTTATGAGTAATATGAGATTGAAATATCGTATTCCCCTTGCTATAATTGCAATTATGATGGTGGTTACTTTATCAATTGGAAGCAGTTACGCTTTATGGAAAGTAACAAAAGAACAAGATGTCGCCAATATAATCACTACGGGTTGTTTTGAAGTCTCATTTATTGAAGAAAGTAATTCAATTAATTTAACTAATACATTTCCCATAACGGATGAAAAAGGATTAAAAACAACGCCTTATGTCTTTACAGTCAAAAATACCTGTACAATTGATGCAGATTATACAATTTATTTAAATACGTTAAATTTAACAAATGGAAAAGCTAAAATTGCAGATAATTTGATTAAATATTCAATTGTTCAAAATGGTATAGTTGAAAATAACAATGTGGCATTATTAAACACAGCACCTATAGAAAATGATAAAGCCTTGTTTAGCGTTACAGATTTTGATGCAACCAGTGCGATTGATACATCTTACAAATTAGCCAGTGGTACTTTAAGGGCGAGTAGTAGTAAAGAAGCTGGAGATGGCGAATCGGCAACATTTAGTCTTCGACTATGGATTGATTCATCAGCAACAACCGCTATTAATGGCCAGGTATTTGAAGGTGCAGTTTACTCAATTGCTCGTACTTCTAGTAAAAAATGAATTTTCAATTGAAAGTTCTTTTTTGTTGAATAAAGCAATTTTGTAAATTATAATAAAAATAGAAATAGAGTAAGAAACTCTATTGGTTAAGAAATAAATTTAATAAGGAAGGAAAAAAGAAAATGAAAAAGATTAAATTTAAGAATGGGGGGGGGGTTATTAAGAACTAATAACCAACAAGAGAGGAAAACTAAAAAACTACTAGGAATACTAGGAATTGGTTTAGTTATAGGAGTCGTAAATGTAAACGCTATAACAAGTAACGAGGTCACGTATGATAATCAAGGCGTCACCGAGAATTTAACTGAAACACTAGATAAACTATATAGTGAATTAAAAGAATATAAAACAAGTGGAAGCGTTACCAGTACAGAAATGTTAGAAGGAAGTACCGGTTATGCTAAAGGAAAATTAGTAACGGGAAGTATCAAAAGAAAAGAAGCCCAAACTTATATTCCAGGAACAACAGATCAAACCATCTCTTCAGGTCAATATCTAAATGGAGACCAAATTATTAAAGGAGATGTTCATCTAGTAGCCAGTAATATAAAAAGTGGAATCAGTTTGTTTGGAGTAGCAGGAACTTTTACAAGTGATGCAAACGCTGAAGCCAACCAAATACTAAGCGGAAAAACTGCTTATGTAAAAGGAAATAAGATAACCGGAAGTATTGGAAGTAAAGGAAGTACAACGTATACTCCTGGAGTCAATAATCAAACGATAAGTAAAGGCCAATATCTAAGTGAAAATCAAACGATATTAGGGGATGCAGATTTAAAAGCAGCCAATATTAAAAATGGAGTAGAAATCTTCGGAGTAACAGGAACTTTTACCAGTGATGCGAACGCTATAGCTAACCAAATACTAAGTGGAAAAACAGCGTATGTAAAAGGAAATAAAATAACAGGAAGTATGTCGAATAAAGCAGGAGCTACCGTAACAGCTAGTACAACCACTAGTGATGCAACTTATACCTATGTAACGATACCAGCAGCGGGTTATTATGATACATCTAGTAAAGTCAGAACGGAGAATACTAAATTAAATAATGGACTTATTGGATTGACTTTAGTTGATACTTATCTTGAGAATACGGAGGGCTCAACGGGTACTAATGATTTTTATTTTACTCCTTCAAAAAATGGGATTTATACAATAATAGCCTATGCAACAGGTAATAAAGCAAATACAGCTATTTATAAAAATGATGTTGATATAAGTAATAGTTTTTTGAGAGATACTGGAAACTTTAGCTCTGCTTTTACTATTTTATCGGTTTATCTAAATACGACAGATAAAATTAAAATACATGTTCAAAATTATAGTGCAGGTGGCTATCGTCAATATTGGATATATCATTAAAAAAGATAAAGTATTTTTATTAATTTTTAAACGAAATTAAAAAAAAGTGTTATACTAAGAGTAGGCAAGAACAGGAGTAAAATTATGCAAGTAATATATCATGGTAGTTATTGTAAAGTAGAAAATCCTAAAATAGTGATAAATAAATTTAGAAAAGATTTTGGAGACGGATTTTATTGTACTTTAATTAAAGAACAGGCCATACGGTGGGCAAAAAAATACGAAACGAATGTTTTGAATATCTACGAATATAATGAGGAGGAAAATTTAAATATTAAAGAATTTACATTGATGACTGATGAATGGTTAGATTTTATTATAGCATGTCGTAATGGTGAAAAACATTCATTTGACATTGTAATAGGTGCGATGGCTGATGATCAAATATATAATTATATTACAGACTATATGGAAAATACCATTACTAGAGAAGCATTTTGGGAACTCGCAAAATTTAATTACCCAACGCACCAGATTGCCTTTTGTACAGAGAAATCATTAAAATGTTTAAAATTTATTGATTCACAAGAGGTAGGCTATGGAAAAAAATAATTTATTTTATCTTTGTAGCTTAATTGAATACATTGCTAGGTATACTTCGAACACCAAAAAAGAAATTATAACCAAAATGTCAAAAGAACTTATAACGCATATTTATAATCTTGCTGATATTTATCATTGTGAAAACATTGAAAAAATTGCAAATGAAATAATTGAAAAATGTCACATAGAAAAAGGTAATTACATTTTAAAACTACAAGATGGCAAACCAACTTATTTTGATATGGGGAAAGTATATCAAAGAATTATAACTATGGATAATAAAGCAGATAAAATGGCAAGTGTAATGGAAGTTTTAAGCTCATGGTTAATAGAAAAAATGGATAACTATAGTAGTAGTTTATATTATGAAAATCCAAATTATATTTATGAGTGTTATAAGAGTGGTAAAATTTTGTAAATAAGAAATAAATTTAATAAGGAAGGAAAAGTGAAAATGAAAAAGATTAAATGTAATAATGGGGGGGGGGGTTATTAAGAACTAATAACCAACAAGAGAGGAAAACTAAAAA
>CAJTYF010000008.1 GCA_910583945.1 uncultured Bacilli bacterium | reverse complement strand
ACACAACTTCGTAATGAAAGCAAAACTTCATAATGAAAAATTAAATCGTGTCAAACGCTTTAGTGGAAAAAACGTTATGGAATGCTTAAGAGAAAATATCAGACAACTTTTTATTGATTGGAAACAAAAGAATTTTGAAGGAGTGAGTTCACAAGAGTTAGAAGAAATAAAGTCTTTGCTTCCTTATTTAAAAGAATTATATCCACAGGAGTATGAAGACTCAAAGATAACAGGTTTGAGCTTAAAAAGAGCAAGAAATTTGTAACTTTCTTTACTTTAGTAGACCTTACTAATGAAATTGAAGACTATCTTTTTTTCCAAAGAAAAAGATAACTTTCGTTACCCTTAGGAGAAAACTTATTTTTCTCTATTTTTGTTTTTTAACATTTGTTCTGCTTCTGTTACAGCACTATTTATTAATTTTTCTGTTTTCTTTTTTGTTTTTTTATTCGTTAATAAATAGGCGGTTAAACCAGCACCAAGTCCCATTCCGATTCCAGAAGCTAGCATTGCTTTTTTCATATTTAACACCTCATTTTTATTATGAGTTTTTTTTTAAATATTATGCAACAAACAATCTTTTAAAGATGTTTTGCGGTTACTACTGTAATCATTATTCATGGCCATGAAAAAGGCATTCTTTTCTCCTACTAAAACTAAACTCTTTTTTGCTCTTGATACTCCTGTGTAAATGAGCTTATTGTAAAGCATTTTATAATAATTTTTGCTAATCGGTAGAATAACATGAGGAAATTCGCTTCCTTGACTTTTATGAATGGTAATGGCATACGCATGTTTAATCATTTTTAAGTCTTCTTTGGTGTATTCAACATAATTGCCATCAAAATCGATGACCACGTATTCTTTTTTTCGTGGAGTAAAACGTGTTTCAATTTTTGTAATATACCCTATATCACCATTATACACATTGCAATCGGGGTTATTTATAAGTTGTAAAATTTTATCTTTTTCTCGAAATGTGATGTCGCCATAGGTGATTTCTTTTTGGGTGGTTTTAGGATTAAAAAGTTCTTGTAAAGAAAGGTTTAAAACATCAATACCATTTTCGCCTTTATACATGGGAGCTAATATTTGAATGTCATCCACGCGTAAGCCTTTTTCAAGGCTTTTTTTACAGATTTCATTAATCATTTTGGTTACATTTTTGCTTTCCGTTTCAAAGAAATTGTAGTCGTCCTTTTTTTCCGTAAAGTTGTTGCTTAAGTTATGGTCTTTAATTTCTTTTGCTAAAAAGGCAATGTATGAGTTTTCACTTTGACGATAAATTTTTTCTAATGGGTTATAAGAAAATAATTCTGAAGCTACCAAGTCGTTTAGGATTAGTCCCGCTCCAACACTAGGAAGCTGAAACGTATCCCCTACTAATATTAATTGGATGTTTGTTTTTAAACCTTTTAATAAGGAATCAAATAGATACGTATCAATCATACTGACTTCATCAACAATAATCAGCTTGTGTTCGGTTTTATTGTATTCATTCATTTGAAAATCGTTGGTGTCTTTGTTCCATTTTAAGTAACGATGAATGGTCATAGCTGGTAAATGTGTGGATTCCGCTAGTTTTTTACTGGCTCTTCCTGTGGGGGCCAATAAGGCGATGGTTCCTAAGGTGTCGATTGGAGAAAGTTTGTTTATTTCAATATAAATTCGAGTGATGGCGTTAATGATGGTGGTTTTTCCTGTTCCTGGTCCTCCCGAAATAATCGAAACACGATTTTCTAAAGCATTTTTTATGGCTTTTTTTTGATCACTATTGTAAGAAACATTAAAGGTTACTTCTAAGTTATTAATGATTTTATCAAAGTCACCTAAGTCTTTTTTCGGCAAATTAGAAATCATTTCCAAATTTTTTGTGATGTCGTGTTCACGGTCATAGTTTTCTTTTAAATAATAATGTTCTTTTAAAATAACGATTTTTTGTTCTGTTGCTAAATTTTCTAAAAGTTTTTCTAATTCTTCATCAGCTAGAAAGATTTGAAAATAATGTTTTAAGGCTTCCGCCATTTCTTCTTTTAAATAGTAGACGTCTCCTGAAGTATCACTGATACGCTTCATACTTTCTAAGAGACATTCTTTTTTTCTGACTTCATTTTCTTTATCAAAATGCGTGATATAAATGTAATCCAGTTTATTAAAGTCAATTAAATTTTTAAAAAGATATAAATTTTCATGTAAATAAATACTTGCTTTATCTTTGTATGTTTTTATAATTTTCGTGGCTTCATTTACTGAAAAGCTATAATTTTTAAGTTCAATAATTAAATCATCCGAAGAGGAATGCATCATTATAGAATTGTAGATGGTGTCTCTTCTTTTTTCTGTCATGTTTGGAACTAATAACAAATTATCTTTATTTTCTTTGATTAAATCTATAGCGTTTTCTCCTAAGACTTCAACAATTTTCTTGGCTGTTTTTTCAGCACAACCTTTTATTAAGGAACTGGATAAGAATTCAATAATGGCGTCTTTACTGGTTGGCTTTTCTTTTTCATAACTGGAAAATTTATATTGAAAGCCAAAACGCTCGTGTTTGATGTATTCTCCTGTTAACTTAAAGGTTTCTTCTTCATTGGGGTCTAGGATGATTCCTGTAATGGTTATGGTTTTGTTTACGAACTCTTTCATTTCTTCATCATCGGTTTCTTTGATACGAAAGGTTCCTACAAAAAAGCCATTTTCATTTTTATATATAATTTGTCTTATTTTTCCTTTAATAAACATTGTCTTCACCAAAAACATTGTAACATAAATATTTAAAAAGGCAAACAATAGTTTTATTTTTACCTATGCCTTCCAACTCATCTTCTTATTTTTTCTTTTTCTAACACCGTATTTAGTCTGTCTGCTAAATGAATATTTCATATAAAAACCTCGTTTCTAAAACGGGGTTCATATATGTCTACATTTTCTTACATATTTAAAATTAAACTCTATTTTTTATTCTTTTTCGTATTCACAATTTGAACAAACGATTTTATCTTTCTTTTCTACTAAAAGGTTCTCGCATTGTGGACATTTCTCTCCTGTTGGTTTGTACCATGAGGCAAAGTCACATTTTGGATAATTGCTACAGCCATAAAAATTTTTCCCTTTACGAGTTCTTTTTTCAATGATTTTACCTTCACATTTCGGGCAATCGGCTAGTTCAATGGTTTCTTTTTCTTCTTTTTTTATGTATTTACAAGTCGGATAATTTGAACAAGCGGTGAAAGCACCAAACCTTCCATTTCTAATGACTAAATCGCTTCCACATTCAGGACAGATTTCTCCTGTTTTTTCCGCTTCTTTCTTTTCCATTTTTTCAAAAGCTCCTTCTACCATTGGTTCAAATTTACCATAAAAGTCTTTTAAAACTCTAATGTTATCTTGTTTATTTTCAGCGATTAAATCTAAATCGTTTTCCATTTTGCTGGTGTATTCAACGTTTACAATATCACTAAAGAATTCTTGAAGTTTATCAGTCGTTTCAATGCCAATTTTGGTTGGAACAAATTTTTTGTCTTCTAATAAAACGTAGCCTCGGTCTTTAATGGTTGTTAAAATGGTTGAATAGGTACTAGGCCTTCCAATGCCTAAATTTTCCATTTCTTTAATTAAACTACTTTCGGTAAATCTTGGTAAAGGTTTGGTAAAATGTTGTTCTTTTTCAATTTTATCGGCGACAATCGTCTTACTTTTATACGATTTAAAATCTGGTAAAATGGTATCTTCAAGGGATTCAAATTCTTGATAAACTTTTAAATACCCTTCAAATTTTAAAATGCTACCTGTGGTTTTAAATAAATAACCATTATTTTCTAATAAGACAGTTGTAGTAAGTAGTAAGGCATTCGCCATTAAGCTTGAAAGAGCTCGAACATAAATTAGGTTGTAGAGTTTGTATTCTTCTGGTGTTAAGTATTTCTTCATGCTTTCTGGTGTTCTATAAATGCTTGTTGGACGAATTCCTTCATGAGCGTCTTGCATGTTTTTATCTTTTTTCCCTACTTTAATGCTTCCAACATAGTCCTCACCAAAATTTTTCTTAATGTAATCCATGGTTTGATGAACAAATTCGTTTGATACTCTTTCCGAATCGGTTCTCATGTAGGTGATTAGACCAACGGTTTCACTTCCAATATCAATTCCTTCATAGAGTTTTTGAGCCACACGCATGGTTTTAGATGGGGCAAAGTTAATTTTATTGGCGGCCATTCTTTGAAGGGTTGAAGTTTTAAATACAGGTTGAGCGCTTCTTTTGGTTTCCTTTTCTTTCACATCTTCTAATAAAAAGGCGTTGGAAAGTTTACTTAGAATTTCGTTTGCCTCAACTTCACTTTTGATTTCTATTTTTTTACCATGGTATTTTTCTAAATCGGCTTTAAAGTCTTTGAAATCAGCTGTAATGCTCCAGTATTCTTCAGGAATGAATTTTTCGATTTCTCTTTCACGGTCTACAATTAGTTTTAAAGCCACACTTTGGACACGTCCAGCACTTTTGCCACCGGTTTTAGATTGCATCAGTTTACTTAATCGAAATCCAATGATACGATCTAAAATTCTTCTTGTTTCTTGACTTTTTACTAAGTCTTCATCAATTTTTCTTGGATGATTAATGGCATCAATGACTACATCTTTTGTAATTTCATTAAACACCACACGACTGTAATTGTCTTCAATGTCTAAAGTATCTTTTAAGTGCCAAGAAATAGCTTCTCCTTCACGATCGGGGTCGGTTGCAAGATAGACGTATTCACTATTTTTTACGTCTTTTTTTAACGCATTAATATCTTTTGATTTTCCCTTTATTGCAACATAATTTGGTGTAAAATCGTTTTCTACATCGACTCCTAATCCAAATTTACCACTGGTGGCTAAGTCTCTAATATGCCCTTTACTGGAAACGACTTTATAATCTGATCCTAAATACTTCTCTATGGTTTTACTTTTAGCTGGGGACTCCACAATCACTAATTTTTTCATATTGCTTCCTTTCTATATTTCTTCTTCCTTTTCCACTAACTCGTTTTTTTCAAGTTTTGCTTTTTCTAGTTCTTCATGCAAATAATTAAAATAATTAGTGGTAATGGCTAAATTACTCATTTTTATCATATCATTTATTTCTTTATTGTAATGCATAATTTCTTCTTTACTGTATTGTTTTTCACCAAAATAGGTAATGGCTCCATTTGTGGCGTTATACCACCCTACTTTGTTTTCCCAAGAACCATCAGTGAACACTATTCGATTTTTATAAGAGTTTTGATATTCTTCACTTAAAATATCTTCACCCATGTAATACCTAGGGTCGTAGTCCATGTCAAATAGGTTTGCGACGGTTGGAAGTAAGTTCATATAAGACGTATAGACATCAAAACTCTTTCCTTCGATTTCACTATTGTATATAACAAATGGTGTTTTTTCAATATTATTTTTTTCAAGCACTTCGGCTCCTAAAACTCCCTTGATGGAATTTTTATCTAAACCATAAGGGTAATGGTCGCCATATAAAACAATAACGGTGTCATCAAGAATATCTTTTTCTTCTAAAAGGGTTAATAATTTTTCTAAAGCTAAGTCCAATTCTTTTAGTTTAGACATATATCTTTTAGCGGCTAGGGTGTAATTTGTGTCTTTAAATAAATCTAAGTATTTATCACCATAAGTACTTGAAGTCGTATAGGGTTGATGGGCGGTTACTGTGGTCATCCAAGCCATAAAAGGCTCATTGGTATCAATTCTTTTCATGGCTTCTTCCATTAAACTTATGTCACTTGGCCATTCGGCATAAACATAGTTGTTATAAGGAATACCTAATTCATCGGCTCCATAATAAGCACCACTTCCCATATTTTTATGAATGTTGCTTCGATAATAGTAGGTTTCATCGTAATTGTGAAAGGAACTGGTTTTATAGCCTGCTTGATTAAATAAATTAAATATACTTCCACTGTATTTGTTTTTTTGATACACGTTGGCGGTACAGTTTTTATAGATACTATAAAGACTAATCATTCCACTCATTTCATTGTTCATTGTCGCACAAGAATTTCTTGGAGAATAAGCGTTTTTGAAACTCCAGCCTTCGGTGTAAAGCTTATAAAAAGTTGGGTAATATTCTGGATTAATAAAGATTTCTCCTACAGACTCCATCATTATGACAATTAAATTTTTATCTTTAAAGAGGCCTGTATAATCATTTTTATTTGCAATCGGGCGATTCATGAAATAACTGTTTAAAGTCTTATAATTTGCGTTGGTTGTTTTAGAGGCCACTTCTTGCCAAAGCGTATCATCGATTTTTCTTGTGTAATCGGTTTCTATAGGAGGATCGACAATTGTTTCAGGAGGTTCAAAAATAATGATATCTTCCTCTGGTTTAAAAAGGGTTGTTTTAACGTCTAAGTAAGCAAAGACTGTTGGTCCAAACTGGTTCATACTGATGTTTAGATTGGTTGGATTTTTAAATAAAGCTTTATTATTTTCTAATTGTAAGTCGTTTTGCATGAAATCAAGGGTTAAAGTTCCAGAATAAATAAAACCTAAAATTAAGATTAAAAAAAGAGCTACCACACTTTTCTTTTTTGTGTTTCTTTTTTGAAAACGATTGTTTTCTCTTAGATAGATTTTACCATATACTTTTCGTTCGATAAAAATTTTATAAATGGTAAAGAAAAGAAATGGAAGAAGTAATAAATAATAAGAAGGTTTAAAGGATTTGAAGTAGTCGAAAATGTAGTCGGTCACCGCTCCAAATTGGGAACTGGTATTGATAGAAATGTACACGCCTAAAAAATTAATGAATCCCGCTTGAAGAAGAGCATAAATGGTGGCCACGAATAAAAGAAGACAACTCACTATTTTACCCGTTTTTTCTTTAAAAAAAGATAAAAGAATACTGAGTCCTAAAGCAATTATACTGGAACTAATGGCTATTCTAAAAAGAGCCCAATCAAAAATTGGCATATTGGATAGTTTTCTAAAGAGTATTTCTAAGAAAAATAAAGCCATAAAAAAGGAAATAAAGTTTTTAAGTAGTTTGTTTGTTGTTTTCAATTTCGTTCTCACCTTCTCTAATTAAATCATGAACGGGCTTATAAGTAAATCGATAATTTTTTAAAGGCCCTAGTTTTTTTAATACTTCTAAATGTAATTTGGTCGGATAACCTTTGTGCTGATCAAAATGGTATTCTGGGTATTGCTCGTTTAATTCATACATCATTTTATCTCTTGTTACTTTTGCTATCACACTCGCGGCGGCGATGGATAACGATTTGGCATCCCCTTTAATAATCGATGTCGAGGGCATGTCTAAATGAAGAGGCATGGCATCTATTAATACGTGCTCAGGTTTGACTTTTAATTGTTTTAATGCTTCATACATGGCAAGTTTGGAGGCTTCGTAGATGTTTACTTTATCAATAATTTCTGGTTCTATTGAACCTATTCCTATACTAATGGCGTCTTTTTTTAAAATTTCATAAAATTGATTTCGTTTTTTCTCACTCAGTTTTTTAGAATCGGTTAGACCTTCTAAAACGTAATTTTTAGGTAAAATCACAGCGGCGGCTACAACAGGTCCAACTAATGGCCCTCGTCCTACTTCATCGACTCCTGCAATTAAGGTTATGTTTTTTTTATAAAGTTTTTTTTCATATTGTAACAAATCGGGTAATGCCTCCATCTCTTCACCTATTTTCTTTTTTATTTATTTCATTGATTCACTTTTTCATTATAGATAAACTTTTTTATTTTTTCAAGAGTTATTGAAAATAAAAAGCAACCTAAAAAAAGATTACTTAATATTTAGAAAAAAGTGACAACGCATTATGACATTCTTATTTTTTTATTTTTATTGAGTATAAAATACATTATAAGTTCTAAATAACTTTCCATCTTTTATCGATACTCTTACAGTAAGATTTGGATATCTGTCCTTTATCTTTTTTTCAATTCAGGAGCCTCTTTTTCTAATTCCTCATAAGCCATTTTTGTTCTAAAGATAGCTGTATGATCACAACCTCCTCTACAAAACAAGAGTTTTTTATAATGTCTATTTCTCCCCCAGCTATTAATTTATATTTTGATAGATTATAAAAAGTTTGACATCGATATCCAAATTCATCACTAGTATTTAATATCCATTCATATAAACCCATAAATAATAGAACAAGAACACCTATTATTATTTTAGTTTTTTTTGAATTTAAAATTGTTTTCATAAATTTCTCATTTCTAATTTAATCCTAAAACTATATAAAAACTTTCTCTGTTTCTTTCTGGGGATTATAATTTTAAGTTTTTTAATTTTTTTCACTAAAGGTTCCAATATACCAATTTTGATTAAAATTTTGAAAAAGTATCTGGTTATCGCCCCAAACATAATGGTTTGGGTACTGTTCTTCATATTTTGGACCAGCATATATTTTTAGATCATTTATATCTAAAAAATACCATTGATTTAAGTTAATAAAAGATATTGTATCCTCATTAAATTTTCTTCCAAAATACAATTCTTTATTATAATTTTCTAATTCTAAAAATTTTTCACTATTCTTTTTTTTAAAATAATTTCTAATTTTATAAAAGTCATTTGAATCATCATATTTTGAATTCATAAAAATTCCTAATTCTGTTATAAAAAATGATTGATAATAATCATCTTCAATAAAATCTTCTTTCAAAATATTATTTTGATTTGTTTTAGTATCGTATTCTATCAAACTATTTTTTTCATAATCGTCAATTCTTATATAGTAAATTTTATCTTTTTGAATCGTTACATAAAGCATTGCATTTATAAAACTTCCTTTTTTTGTTTCATGATTTCCAAAAAAGGATTCTTTTTTTTCTATTTTATTTCCGTCTACTTTACATAAATCTGACGTTTGAATTTCACCATTATTTTTAACAGTTAATAAATAAAGTTCATCATTAACATTATCTTTTAATAATCTAGGAGAATTAACATCATATTTTATATTACCAGATTCTAACTCTTCAATAGTTTCAAAAGAAAGAGTTGATTTATTCAGTTTCCAATGATAATAATCATCCGCTTCAAGTTTTTCTGAAATAAAATAAATATCTTTCTCATCTACATAATAATCAAATATTCTGCCTTTATTATATTCGTATTCTTTATATTTTTTTGTTTTAGTGTTGTATTGAAACAAACAGATTGTTGTATACAAAAAAGGATCATTTATTGTATCAAGTACAGAACCATAAATAATATTATTTTCTATATAATCGATATCAATACTCGTTAGTTTATCCATATATTTTTTTAAATGATTATTTAATTCAAAATTTTCGAAAGTGATTTGAAATTTTTTTTCTTTAGGAACTACTATAGGTGTTGCTTGCTTTTTTTCATTTGTAATTGCATTATCTTTTACTATTTTCACCTTTTTATTATTCAATAGAACACTTTCAAATACTAATGCTCCAAAAACTATAACTATTATAAAACAAAAAATCATCTTTTCTTTATGATAAAATAAGTTCTTCATACATACCTCACTCACTTTCTTACATTTATAATAAACTTATTTTGATTATACATCAATTTACAAGAAAAAAGAGTTTTTTAAGACTCTTCTTCATCTAAAGAATTAATTAATAAATAGTAAATCTCCCACCAGAAATAGAATTATATACATTATTAAAATTATCATAATGATTACCAAAAGTACTTCCCTTACCATAATCTTGATTATTAGAATCTACATAATGAACATAATCAACAGTAATCGCTGGATGTCTTAATGTATGTCCTCTTACAGTCAAATAATGCCCTGTTTTATGTCCGTTATATAAAGCTAATTTCTCAGTTTGTGAGTGTAAAATCAGTGGTTTATTATTAGCAATATTACTGTCGATTATTGATTTAAAAGTATCTTGCGATAAATTATTAGCATATTGATATTTTTTTGAACTATATTTATTTAATTCATTCGTAACACGCCATACATCAGTACCTTTAGAATATGTTTCCATTTCAATTGCATACACAGATTGAGATAATGATGTGCCATTAAGATATTGTAAAACCATTTTTACATTTGCCGGACCACAATAATTACTTTTTTCTTGTTGGATTGGGGTTATATCTAATACTGGATCGGCATAATAAAATGGCGATATATGTTGTTCTTTGTTTTTCATTTCATTTAAAGAGCTTTCTACTCTATCCAAATATTCTTGTACAAATATACTTCCTTCTGCACAAGACAAATCTAAATCGATTGGATCAGAATTAGTTATTATATAATCTAATTCTGATTGTGAATAATAGTCTTTACAAGATGCATTTACATTAACAACACTAAGCAAAGAAAATGCAACTAATACTAAAATTTTATTTTTTTTCATTTTTTCTCCTTCTATAACCTTAATTTTCACCAAAACCTTCTTATTTTTTTAATTCATTTACCACCTAAAACCTTTCTTTTATATCTAAATACAAATGAACTTATTTAAACTACCATATCTACACCAGGAGCATTATCATAAATATTGCTAGCTGTTCCAGTAAAATCAAATACTCGTCCAAATCCATTTTCATTAATAGAATATTGTTTACTAATATTTTCAGTTGTATTTCTCATTGCATGCTGATAACTTCCATATACTGTTCCGCCTTTAGTCGTTGTAAATGTAATAGTTGCTATAACATTGGATTCATTAGGCACTAAAATTGAAAAACCAAATCCATTATTATTTTTCTGAGGATTACTATAGATCTTATAATAATTATCGCCTTCTACTCTTGCATTTCTAATATTAGTAATATTTACACCATCTGCTCTTGCTCCAAATACATCATAACTTTTGACATTAGGAGTTCCAATCCACCTAGTTACCAAACTTAACGTACAAGTATTTGAACATGATTTTGATATTGTTAAAATCCTTAAATTGCTTGTTACAGATGAACTTCTTTCAATTGGAAAATCAAATAATTCAATTGTTTTCTTCTCTACAACCTTATCAAATAAATCTAATTCTTTTATATAATTATAATCTTCAATAGTTAAATTTTTTTGATAACCATTCCAATACATTTCAGTAAAAAAATCATACTCTTCTTTTGTTAAAATCACTCCATTATCATTTTGATAAAATATTTCTTTAGCACTTGTGTTTTGTACTGTTAAGATTAGTAATACTAAAATTAATAAGATGACTTTTTTCAAATTTCATTCCTTCCTTTCTAAGCACAGTATAACATCCAAGTCAAAAAAAAGAATGTGTTATTTTTGCACATTCTATTCTAAATACTTTTGTAAGTACTGTTTTTTAAATGTTTTATAGATTTTTTCGACTTTATTACAGTTTCCTTCTAAACAATCAAAATCATCATTTTTTAATTTAATAGAAAAATTCATTTCTGGAGTTTTATCATTTTCATAACTTAAAATTTTACTACTAGCGTTATAATAATAGTATTCATTTTTTTTAGTTATAGTTAAAATACTATTCATATAATTCATATTTTCATTTTTTGTTTCCAGATGACAAGAATTCTCTTCACATACAAAATTTTCTTTTATTTTATTAGGAATAATTTGATCTTCTATTTTAGAATCACTTCCGATATTTTCCTCTTCTATATAGATAACCTTATCATTAACAAATTCTTCATCAAAATTAAGTTTTATTTCCTCTTCATTTATCACTATATAAATATTTTGATTTTGGTTAATAAAATCTTCATAAGAAATTAAAGACTCATATCCATAAAAATCTCTTAAAACGACATTTGGTTCTCCTTTATATACTAATTTTTTTTCATCATTAAATTCACTATAGATTGAAATATTATTCACTTTTGGAGTTATATTTCCTAAATTAAAATAGATTCGATCTTTTGATAGAATCATTAAACCATTATTAATTTTATAGTAATCAGAATTACTTCTAATATTATAAATATGAATACTTTTATAATTATTAAAAAAATATAAAGTAACAAATGTACTAAAAAAAACTATACATAATAAAATTAAAAACAGAATAATAAAAAAACAGATTTTTAATTTTTTATTTTGAAATATCAAATATTGCATAAATTTTTTTTGAATATTTTTAGTATTATTTTTATTTTGTTTTTCACCTGCAATCAATTCTTCTAAAGTGATATTAAATATTTCAGTTATTTTAATCAAATCATTCAATTTTAAAAACTTTTCCCCAGCTTCTAATCGATTTACTTTCGTTCTTTCATAAAACATTTTTTCAGCTAATTGTTCTTGAGTCCAGTTTTTTTCTTCACGAAGTTGTTTTATAAATTTTCCGATTTTTTCTGAATCCATAATCCTTTCTCACACCTCTCCCTGTTTTAAATTATTATAGCGAATTACAAAGAAAAGTAAAGTTTAAAGAAATTAAAAAAATCAAGAAAAGGTTCCTGATTGGTTCTTTTTTAAAGATTCGATTTGTTTGTCAAAAGAATCACTATTTACTATATAAGTCCCACTTACTGCTATGTCTAACTGAGCATTTTTAAAGTAAGCAATCGTTTTGTCATTTATTCCACCGTCTACACTGATTAAATAAGTGTACCTTTTTTCTTTTCTTATCTGATCTAATTTTTCAACACGTTCTTTTGTTTCTGGAATACATTTTTGCCCCCCATACCCAGGAATAATAGTCATGACTAAGACTAAATCTATTTGATTTAAGTAAGGCATTAATTCTTCTAAATCTGTTAATGGACTTATGGCTATACCTACTTTACAATTTTTACTTTTAATGTAATCAATGGTTTCTTGATGGTTCGTGGTCGCTTCAAATTGATAAGTGATACTAAATGGATTTAGATTTGAATAAACATCAATGTATTTTTTTAAATGTAATGTCATTAAATGAACATCTTTTGGTTTCGGACTTTCTTTTAAATATTGAAACATTTTCTGATCAATAAAAGTTTTATTGGCGGCGAATAATCCATCAATGACATCTACGTGAATATAATCAGTGGACGAGGCATTAATCAAATCAATGGTTTTAAAAAAACCTTGATTGCATTTTAAAAAAGTAATGGCTGTTTTCATCATTCACTCCTCTCTCTATTTATAAAATCTAAATAATTTTGATACCTAGAAAGTAATATTTCTTCTTTTTCGACTGCTTCTTTGATACGACAGTCTTTTTCTTTATCATGCAAACAGTTTTTAAAAGGACAGGTATAACGCCTGAATTCTTTAAAACTTTCTTTTATGGCTTCTTTTTCTATGTCTTTAATTTCTAAAGCGGAAAATCCTGGAGTATCGGCGATGAAGAAATCCTCGATTTTAAAGAGCTCCACATGTCTTGTTGTATGTTTTCCTCTTCCTAAAGCCAAAGAAATTTCATCGGTTTTTAATTTCAAGTTTGGACAGAGTTGATTTAAAAGAGTTGATTTTCCCGCACCTGTTTGACCTGTCACGACTATTTGTTGGCCACTTAAAAGGCATTTTATTTTATCTAGTTCTGTATTTTTTACAACTTTATACTCGCACTCTTTGTAATAGTTGATGATTTTTTCAATTTGCTTTTCTTCTTCGTTTAATAAATCCAATTTAGTAAAGCAAATGATGGGTTCGATTTTATTGCTAAGCATTAATGAAAGCGTTTTATCTAACAGTTTTAAACTTAAATCAGGAAGTTTTACACTTGTTACAATAAGGGCAACATCCATATTAGCAATGTTCGGTCTTTCTAAAACATTTTTACGTGGTTCAATTTCTAATATGTAATGGTTTTCTTCATCTATATAGCAAAAATCCCCTACAAGAGGGGTGATTTTCTCTTTACGGAATTTACCTCTAGCGTGACAGTTTAATGTTTTGTCTTCTAATAAAACGGTATAAAGATTACTGATGATACGAATAATCTTTCCTCTTTTTAGTTGTTGTTGCATGGTATTTTATTTCCTAAATCATCGTAGCAAGCTTCTCCATCAGGGTCTTCTTCTGGTGTGCCTTTGGCGACTTTTATGGTTAGGGTTACACCTGAACGAATGGTAAATCCTTCAGGTTTATCTTGACTTAAAATGGTTCCTTCGGGCTGGCCACTATTCATGACTTCTTCGATTTTTAATTTTACCCCATAATCATCACAAAAGGCTTGTATTTCTTCAATGGTATATGAACCTCCTGTAAAGTTAGGGTATTTGCTTACAATGTTTGGAATATATAAAGTAATGTTGTCCCCGCTTGATAATTTTTGTCCGCCTGCAACGGATTGTTCAATGATTTCTCCATCTTTTACGCTATCTGGATTCTCGACGTTTTTCTTTTCAATTAAGACTTGAAGTCCTAAGGCTTCTAAAGCACCCTTTACTTCTAAGTAATTTTTGCCAACATAGTTTTCAAGGGTAATCTTGGTATCACCAATGGAGACATACAGCATGATTTCTGTGTTTTTGGTTCGTTTGCTTCCCGCTAAGGGATTGGTTTTAATAATATGCCCTTCAGCTACATCGCTACTCGATTGTTCTTGTTGCTCATCGCTCACAACAAAACCTTTATCTTGTAAGACTTGGATGGCTTCACTAATACTCATATTGGTGACATCAGGGACTAAGATTTCACTTTCTTTCGTTATGATTGGAACTAAAACTACTATACAGGTAATGATGACCACTAAACCTGTAAAAATGGCGGCTAGAATGATTAAAAGTTTATTTTGTTTTTTTAAATCATTTTTGGTTATTTGCTTTGCTATAGGGATCACTCCTTCACTTTCTTTTTTAGGATTTTCTTTTAGCATTTTATTAATTTTGGTATCATCAAAGTTGTTTTCAGGGTATTTATAACTTATAATAGGTTCTTTCACTCGATTTTCTTCTAAACACGTTTTTAAATCTTCATGCATTTCTCTAGCGTCGTTATATCGATTTTTAGGATTTTTAGCGGTTGATTTTAAAATAATGTTTACGAGACTGTTTGGCAAACTTGGTAATTCTTCTTTAATGTTTGGAATAGGCTCTTTTAAATGTTTTAAAGCAATTTCTACCGCATTGTCTCCTCTAAAGGGAAGTTTACCTGTTAAGAGTTCATACATGACAATTCCCATCGAATAAATGTCGCTTTGTAAGCTTGCACCTTTGCCACTGGCTTGTTCGGGCGGGATGTAATGTACACTTCCCATTACAGAATTGGTTTGCGTAAGTTGTGTGGCATTCATAGCGGTTGAAATGCCAAAGTCCGTAATTTTTACTAACCCATTTTCTAAAATCATGATGTTTTGAGGTTTAATGTCACGGTGAATGATGTAGGAATCATGTGCTAAACTCATTCCATCGGTGATTTGCATCATGATGTCCACGACTTCACTAACGGTCAGTTTTCCTCGTTTTTTTATTAAGTCTTTAAGGTGTTTGCCTTCAATGTATTCCATCACTATGTAATAGTCTCCTCCGTCTTCTCCTACATCATAGACTTCAACGATGTTCGGATGGTTTAAACTGCTGGCGGATAAAGCTTCTCGTCTAAATCTTCGAACAAATTTTTCATCACTTGATAAATCGCCTCTTAGTAGTTTTACCGCAACGTTTCTATCGAGTATGGTATCGTAAGCCAAATAGACATTTGCCATACCTCCTTCACCAATGGATTTGATGATTTGGTAACGATCACTAATCTTTTGCCCCTTCATTATCATTTGTATCACCACTTTCCTTTATGACTAAATACGCCACAGATATGTTGTCTTGTCCCCCACGAGCGTTACTTTTACGAATTAATTTAATGACTTTTTCTTCCATTTCTAAAGTTTCATCGTTTAATACTTTTTCGATTTGTTCAGTTGTGAGCATATTGGTCAGTCCATCGCTACATAGTAAAATCGCTTCACTGGTTAAATCTACATCAAAAATATCCAGTTCAACTTTTTCCATTGCTCCTAAGGCTTTCATTAACACATTTTTTTTAGGATGGTATTTGGCTTCTTCTTCCGTGAGTTGACCCGCTTCTACAAGTAAGTTCACTAGGGAATGAGGTTTTGTGACTTGATGAAGATGGCCATTTTTTAAAACAAAACCGGTGGAATCCCCAATGTTTCCAAAAATCAAGTATTCTTTGGTTAAGATGGCTAAAACTAATGTGGTTCCTAATCCTGTGGTTTCAGGATGAACTTTAGCGTACTCTATGATTTCATTATTGATTTCGCTCGCGTTATCGTTTAACCAATTGACTGCATCCAATTTTGAACCAATAGAGGCCATGTGACTGAATCGTTTTCCCATGTGTGTGACCGCTAAACTTGAGGCTACTTCCCCAGCTCGATGGCCTCCCATTCCATCTGCTACCATAAGGAGATATTCGTTGCTTGCATTTTTTAATATGGTTACAGAATCTTCGTTATGGCTACGGACACGTCCAGCATCGGTTAGATAAAATGTTTTCATAAGCCCACCTCTTTGCTTCTAAGTTGACCGCATGCTGCTGATATTTTGCTTCCAAATTCTTTACGAATGGTGACATTGATTCCTAATTCTTTTAAAGTTTTACAAAATTCACTTATCGTTTGATTTTCACTTTTTTTAAACTCTAAATGATTGGTTTCGTTATATGGAATTAAATTCACATAAATGTTCATTCCTTTTAATTTTTCAGCAAGCTCTATGGCACACGTCTTACTATCATTTATCCCTTTAAGCATAACATATTCTATGGTTACTCGTCTATTAGTATGTGCAATATAGTCTTTTACTGAGTCAAGTAATTGACTTATATTATACACTTCATTTACTTTCATAATTTGGTTTCTTATTTCATCATTAGGAGCATGTAAGGAGATGGCAAGGTTTATGCCTAATTCTTCATCCATTAAATCATAAATTTTAGGTACTAAGCCACTTGTTGAGAGCGTAATGTGCCGGATGCCAATGGCTAGTCCTTTAGCATCGTTGATGATTTTAATAAATTTAACGATGTTTTTGTAATTATCTAAAGGTTCACCGATTCCCATAATCACGACGGAAGAAATGCGCAATTTAAGGTCGTCTTCAATTAAAAGGAGTTGGCTTACGATTTCAAAAGTTTCTAAGTTTCTTACTTTTTTTAGTCTCCCTGATTCACAAAAACGGCATCCCATGTTACAGCCCACTTGACTGGATACACAAATGCTTATGCCATAATCATGAAACATAATGACGCTTTCTATATAGTTCTTATCAGAAAGTTCAAATAAATATTTTCTGGTTAATGTATCTTTTTCGATTCGAATAATTTTAGGCATGGTAAAAGAAAAATTGGATTCAATTTTTTCTCTAAGTTCTTTTTTTAAATTGGTAAAATTGTTTATGTTTGTTTCTTTTTTTTGATACAACCATTCAAAAACTTGTAAGGCTTTAAATTTTTTTTCGTTATTGATTAGAAAATAATTTTCTAATTCTTCTCGGGTCATGCCATAAATATTATTCATAAATTCACCATAACTATTATAGCAAAATTTTATAGAGTCGTCTATTGCGAACAAAAGTTGATGGTGTCTAAATTTATCGAAAAAACGATGTATGTTGAGAAAACTAGAGCTATTCTTTCTAAGAATTCGTTGTATTCATGTTTTTATCATTTATTGCTAAAGGAGCACCTATAACAAAACTGTTTATTTTTTTCCAATCATTCATGGGCCACCAAAAAAATTTTTTTATGGTTTCATCTGGTATTGCTTCATTATTATCGTTTAGCTGATACGTATATTTTTTAACATAAGTATATAAGGGAGCTTTATATATTTCATACGAATCATAAAAACATTGGCATAAATATTCAGAGGGGATGTCTTTCTTTACTGGAATAAACAAACTTATTAATACGATTATTACTCCAACTCTAATAAATATTTTTTTCATTTTCTTCATACTTTCATTTTACATATTTTTTACTTTTTAGCGCTTGATAAATGCTTTTTCTCTTGTTAGACATCTAAATTTATATTATATATATTTAAGTAATTCAGGAAATTCTGTATAGCCACTCTCCGAATTTAAGTGCCCCCCTCCCCGAATCAAAATTTGATTTTCAGTAATGGTATCAGCAAATTCTTTTTCCGCTTCATATTTAACATATGGATCATTATCGGAATAGAAACAAATAATATCTTGGCAATACTTTTTAATGTTTTCAAGGTAATCAAAATACATACTTTCATTGACTGCATCATAATCTTTATCAATTCCAAGATAATTATTGAATCCACAAACAAACACCAATCGTTTTACTTTTATTTTATTTTCAATTAAGAACTTACAAATAAAGATTGGAGCAATGGAATGGGCAAATATAATGGTATTTTCGTTTAAAATATTGGTCTCGACATACGTTTTTAATAACTTTGACCAATTTTCATAATTTTGATAACCCACTCCTGTTGGAAAATCAGGCGTATAAACTTCTAAATTTCTATTTTCTATTTCTTTTCTTAAATAAGGAAACCAATTCACAAATGGATTTCCAAAACTTCCATGAATTAATAAATAATTACTTTTCATTTTTTTATTTCTCTCTTTCTATTTTCCCAATACCAAAAACAGCATATAAAGGAACTGATTTTATATTATTTTTAAAACCAAAGTTTCGTTCAGAAATTCGAATGGCATAATTAGGGTGATATTCTTTTATATAATTATTTAAACTTCGAGATTTTACATGCGTACTTGATTTTACTTCTATTGGACTAATACTACTTTTTTCCGTTTGTAAAATAAAATCAATTTTACTATCGTATTCATTTTGCCAATAATTTGGATTTAAGCCATTTTGTTTTAAGGCACACGCTACATAATTTTCTGTAAGCATTCCGATTATCATTTCATTTACGGCTTCCCTATTTTTTATTAAATAGATGGGAAATTCACTTAAGTTTGTTAATAAACCCACAACATTCATGTAAAGTTTAAAAGAATCTAATTCTTCATACATTTTTAAAGGAATACCTATTTTTGTTTTCACACATGAATTTACGATTCCCGCATTTATCAACCAATGAATAGCTTATACAAAAACAGAACTCGTTCCGCCTTTTTGTACTAATTTGTATTGCTCTATCAATATATTGTTCATCACTCATTTTTCTCATCCTTTTCCTATTTTTTTAATTTGATCCATGTTTGCATCCCTTTTTTGGGGATGGAAAATGATTTTAATTTAATCAGTTTATCAATGATCATTAAAGTGGCATAACGGCTTGAACTTTTGTTTTTCCAAAATGTTTCATCCACACAAAGTTGTTTGTTATAGTTTTCTTTTATTGTTTCTATAGGTGTTGTTGCTAAATCGAAAAATAACACCTCTTTTATTGTGAAAAAGCCTAGAACTGGACCACTTGATTTTTTTATAAAAACGACATCCTCCTTGGTTATTTTTTGATAAGGACTCACTTTATTTTTTGTTATTCGCGATTCAATGGTTTTCTTTCCCTCTAACATATACGTTAAAAATGGTTCACTAAAAATTCCTAGATGAAGTTCTTTATTTTTAAGTTTTTCGATTTCTTTCCTCGGTAACTGGTCCTCTAAATTTTTCATTATTTCATTAAACATATTCTTAATCCTACTCATTTACTATTTGATTTAATAATTCTTCTTTATTTACGCCATTTAAATATTCTTTTATTTTCATTTCTTTTTTACCAAAAGGTTTTATTTTTTCAATGTAAAGGATTCCATCTTGACAGGCTATGCCAAATGTTTGTTTCGTAATTTCAATAATTTTACTAACGCTCTCTTGTGTCTCTTTTTTTACAAAGCTTGCCTCTATTACTTTATATTCTTGACCATTTAAAAGAAAGTTGGCTAAAGGCCAAGGGTTTAAGCCACGAATTTTATTTAAAATTTCTATTCCTTTCTTATTAAAGTCTAATCGTTCTTCTTCTCTTTTGATATTATAGGCATAAGTGACTTCAGACTCATTTTGTTTGATTCTTTTATTGGTTTCATTTAGAATACTTGGTAAAGTTTCAATTAATAGATTTGCACCAATTATACTTAACTTTTCATGAAGTGTCCCTACATTATCACTCGCTTCTATTTGATATTCTTTTTGAGAAATGATGTCCCCGTTATCCATTTTTTCAGCCATATACATAATCGTAACCCCTGTTTTTTCTTCACCATTTATTAAACACCAATGAATAGGAGCCCCACCTCGATATTTAGGTAAGAGAGAGGCATGTACATTGATGCATTTTAACCTTGGATAATCTAAAATAATTTTAGGAATGATTTGACCATAGGCACAAGTAATAATAATATCTGCCTCTGTATTCAATATTCTTTCATAGTCTTCTCGTATTTTTATCGGTTGAAAAACAGGAATATTATTCTCTAAAGCTAGTTTTTTTATGGGAGATGGGGTTAAAATTTGTTTTCTACCCACTAATTTATCAGGTTGGGTTACAACTAATACAACTTCTGTCTTGTCTATCAATTCCGTTAAAATAGGAACAGCAAAGTCTGGAGTTCCCATAAATATAACTTTTAAATTTTTCATAATCATCACCTAATAAGATTTTACCAAAAAAAAAGAAAAAGTATAGTTAATCTTTTTCATATCAAAGTTTTAAAATTCTACTCGCAATTTCATTGTATAACTCACAGTTTTCGTTATAAAAATGTTCAAAGACATCCACATTATTATTACAAATATCTAAAGTTGTTTTAACAAATTGTTGTTCTTCTTCTAAAGAAATATTTGGGTATTTTTTTATATTTTTGATCATATCAATGAAAACTTTTTTTTCATTATTACCTAACGAACCTATTAAATGAATTGGAAGTTCTTTATCATATTTTTCTTTATAAAGTTTTTATCTTCTCTCATTCGATAAATATAACCTTGAGTAGGGTCTAAAAAATAATTTTTTTCATTTTTAGAAGCAAATGTAATACAATGATTCCCTCTAAGCGAATTTATTAAATCCAATATATCTTTTCGATGAGGTTTTATTTCAATACTCGTATTTGTTTTTAATACTTCCATTGCATAATCAAAACTTTCAGAATTTGTTATTTTATTAATACTATCTAATAATTCTTCTTTACTATATTTTGACTCATCCAAAAATGAAATATCTATGGTTGGTGGCTTGTCATATACTCCCAAAGCTCCTGAAGAAATGCCTTCCTGAATTAGAATATCTCTAAGCATCAGAGCGATTTGACGACAAATAGAGGTTCCAGTAATAACATTAGCTCCATCTAAATACCCTATTTCTTTTGCTCTTTCTGTTGAAAATGTAAAAGATTTATCTTTAGATAAATAACCTTTCCAAAGTAAATAGTGAAACATTGTATAAATTTGAACTGGATCTGATAAATCAAACATTTTATTTAATTTCGCATAATTCTTAATAAAGTCTTCATAAATTTCTCTAACCGCTAATACGTCTTTTGTATAAGCCACATTAAAATTTAATATCATTATTGGAATAATTATCCACATAATAGAATATATTGAACCCAAATTAATATTTACCGCCAGACTCAGTGCATTTAAATACGCACCAATTGGCAAAAATTTTAACATTTTATTATAACTCTTAAAACTCATAGATGAATTTATTATCTTAAATACATTATATTCCATAACCAATAACCCCTTTTTTCCGCTTATGCTATCATACATACTCTTGATTGTCAAATCTCAGATATTTAAAGGATTAAAGTCAATTTCTAGATTGACTTTGTTGTTTAGGATAAAAAGTTTATCTAATTCTTTTAGAGTGGGTTTTAATTTTTCGTCAAAGCGATATTTTATAATGATATTAAATCGATAAATGTTGTTTACTTTAAAGATATTTGCGGTGGTAGGACCCAAAATAATAGTAGTACTATTTAAATTATTTCTTAAAAAATTGGCGGCATTTATTGATTCTTTACTGGCTTCTTCATACGACTTACTGGTTATTTTAAGACTGACTAAAAAATAGTATGGGGGGTATTTTAATTTTTTTCGAATGTTCATTTCATAATAATAGAATTTATCGTAATCTTGTTCACTCACACATTTTAAAATAAAATTGTCTTTATTGAATGTTTGGAGGACGACGGTGCCTAAAGTATCTTTTCTCCCCGCACGTCCTGATGCTTGATAGAGTAAATCAAAAGTTCTTTCACCACTTCTAAAGTCTGGTAAGTTTAGCGTCGTGTCTGCATTTAAAATTCCTACTACCGAAACTAAAGAGAAATCGTGACCTTTGCTTACCATTTGAGTTCCCAATAAAATGTCATACTCCTGATTTTTAAAAGCCTCAATCATCCCATCGTAACTGTTTTTGCGGCGAGTGGTATCGGTATCCATTCTAAGTACACGCACATTATCAAATTCTTTATGTAACAGTTCTTCTATTTTTTCTGTTCCAACACCATAAAAATCAAGCGTTTCTTTACAATTTGGACAGACTTCTTTTTTTAAAGTTTTGTAACCACAATAATGACATCTTAAAGCGTTGCTTGTTTTGTGATAGGTTAATGTGATATCGCAATGAGGACATTTATAAGTGAACCCACAGTTTCCGCATGTTATGGTTGTAGAAAATCCTCTTCGGTTTAAAAGAAGGATAATTTGTTCACTTCGACTGATGGCGGCTTCAATTTCAGTTTTTAATGTTTCACTAAAGTAAAAATTACCTTTTTTTATTTCACTTGCCATATCTACGATTTCACAATGGGGTAAAGGTCCTTTGTTCACACGATGGTTCAATTTTAAAAGCTGATACAAATTTTTAGAAGCTCTTGCCATTTTTTCAAGAGTGGGTGTTGCGCTTCCTAATAATAATGGAATGTTATGATAATCGCTTCTCCACTCAGCGATGTCAATGGCGTTATATCTTGGACTGTTTTCTTGTTTATAGGAATCGGAATGTTCTTCATCAATAATAATCATGCCTAAGTTGTTTAAAGGGGCAAAGATTGCACTTCTAGCTCCAATTACAATGTTTACTTCGTTTCTCACAATTTTACGCCATTCATCGTATTTTTCTCCATCGGATAAACCACTATGTAAAACCGCGATGTGATCAAAACGGGCTTTAAAATTTCTAATAAATTGAGGGGTTAAACTAATTTCAGGAACTAGAATTAAACCTGTTTGTTTTCGTTTTAAAACTTCTTCTATGATTTGCATGTAAATTTCTGTTTTTCCAGAACCAGTGATGCCATGAAGTAGAAATTTTTTATTGGTGTTTAAATTTTCTTTTAGGGTATCAAAAACAAGTTGTTGTTCTTCATTTAATTTTTTTTTCGTATCCTTTAAAACCGTTATTTCATCCAAACGGTAAATTTCTTCTTCGTATTCACTGATTATTCCATTTTTTAATAAGGTCTTAACGCTTGAGGAAGAAATTAAGTTGGCTTCTTTTTTTAAAGGTTTAGTGGTACTTCTAATGTATTCTATAATTTCTTGTTGGGATTTGGTTTTAACTTGATTTAAGCCCATTTTCTCTATTTTTAATAAGGTTTGGTATTTTTTATTGACGTTGGTTTTAATGCTTGCTTTTAAGGCGCTTGGAAGCATCACGCTGATAGCGTTTGATAAAGACGATAGACAACTTTCTTTTATAAAAAATGCTAGTTTTAAAAGTTCTTCATTTAACACTACTTCTTCATCTAAGATTTTATTTATTTTTTGAATCGTGTATTCTTTAGGTGGATTTTGATTAAACGCTACAACGAAGCCTTCTAAAGTTCTTTTATTAAAAGGGATTTCTACTCTTTTGCCAATGGTCATTTCTTTTTCTAATTCTTTAGGCACTTCATAAGTATAGGTTTGGTCTGTTTTTTTGTTTTTTAATTCTAGAAGCACTTCTACATACATTTTAAATCACCTTTTTTATTATAGCAAACTTTGAGTGTAAAAACATTTTTATATAAAACTTTATGAAATAACGAAAATTTTTCTTTATTTATGATATGATAGTAGTGTATCCAAATATGAAGGAGTTGAGTTTATGGATAATAATATGGAACAATGGGGAGAACCAGCTCAATCTAAGAAAAAAATTCTTTTCTTTACCTTTGGGTTTCTTTTTGTAGCTACTTTACTCGTTGGTTTATTAGCTTTTAAATTTAAGAAGGGAGATCCCGAAAAAGTATTCGATACGGTGATTAAGGAGTCTAAAGCTTTATTGCTTGAGCAATCTCAAAGTGTCCCTCAAGATTTTACTTTTTTTGGAAGCCAGTTTACTATTAAAACTGATTTGCATAGTCAAAATCATGAAACAGAAAAGTATTTAAATGTATTAAATAAAATGGCTTTGAATTACCAATACGCTTATGATTTTGATACGCTTGCTTTAAATGGAGAGATTGGCTTAAAATATAAGGACAAAGATTTTATTAGTCTTCTTCTTTATATGGAAAATAAAGAAGCCTATCTTCAATTGAAAAACTTTTATGAAAAGTTTATACATGTCCCTATGGAAGGACAACTGAACACTTTCAATTTTGATGGGTTAAAAAATTATAAAAGTGATTTAGAGATTGTTTTAAATACGATGGAAGACGCTTTCTTGCAAGCTTTAAAGAAAGACTATTTTAAAGTTGAAACGGAAAAAATCCCTTATCATGGCAAAACGATTACGGCGAATAAAAATATTTTAGTTTTGGATGATAAAAATGTTAAAGAAATAGCAACTGTTTTGGTTGAGAAAATGAAGAATGACGCTTTTGTAACGAGTATGAGTCGTCTTATGCAAATGGATGAAACGACTTTTAGAGAATCTTTAAATGAATTCAATGGAGAAGAATTTATTGAAGAGTATTCAGGGATTAGTTATTTTTCAATTTATACTAAACCTTTTAATCATGATTTTTTAGGTTTTGAATTTAAGGAACAAAGTGATGTCCTACAACTTATTACAGATGATCATAACGATTATCACTATTCTATTAAAATGGAAGGTAAAACTTATACGGGAAAGGTTTCATTCCATCAAAACGATAAGAACTACTCTTTTCAATTAGAAATGGATGGAGAGGTTTATGGTTCAATCCACATTGATTTTTCTTATCAAACTGAAGGAATGGTTCAAAAAGAAACTATCAAGCCTATTATCGAACTTGAGGATTTTGCCCAAGAAGATTTAAGTGCGGCGGTAGAAAAATTTATGAGTAATGAGGCTATACAAAGTTTTATTCTTGAAAATGCTTCGCTCTTTGGTGATTTAAGCCGTTTACTTGAGTTTATTCCCAATCAAGCCTAATAAAAAGAATCAACTTTCTTAATTGATTCTTTTTTATTGTTTTAATTTTTCAAATAATTCTTTCATGGTTTCATTATTATGGGTTAATTTTTTTATGCTTAAGTCCTCGGCTTTATTATTGGCTAGGCGAAGGTTGTTTTCACTCGATAATAAGGCTTCTTTTGTTTTTTGTAAGTGCTCAATGGTTTTGTCGATTTCCTCAATGGCTTTTTTAAATTTGTCGCTGGCTAAACGATAATTTCTACCAAACCCCTCTTTAAAGGCATTCATATTTTCTTCAAAATGAGCAATATCTAAATTTTGATTTTTAACAATTTCTAATTCTTTTTTGTAGTCCAAGGCATGAATGGCTAATCCTCTTATTAGAGTGATTAAGGGTATAAAAAATTGAGGTCTAATGACATACATCTTTTCATATTTATGAGACACGTCGACGATTCCATTATTATAGTAATCGTTATCGATTTCAAGAAGGGTGACTAATACGGCGTATTCGCATTTTTTCTCTTTACGGTCTTTATCTAATTCTTTTAAGAAATCTTCGTTTTTATGTTTCGTACTGGTTTCATCCGCTTCATTTTTCATTTCAAACATAATGGAGACAAATTCTAGCCCTTCTTCATCGTAATCACGATATATAAAATCCCCTTTCGACCCTGTTTTTATATCGTTATCTTTTTCAAAGTAAGCGTTTTTAAAAAGTGGTCGTAATTTGTTAAATTCATTGCTACAATGAAGTTCTAATGATTCTCCAATCATTTTGGTGGATTGTTTCGCTTTAAATTCTTTATAATAGGCAATTTGATTTTCTTTATCTTTTAGTTTTTCTTCATAACTTTCTTTTAAATTTTTTTCTTTTAATAAAAATTCGCTATTCTTTAATTGGAGCTCGTTACTAAGTTTAGTGATGCTTACCTCTTTTTCACTCACCGCATTTTTAATCTCTAACTCGGTTTGTCTTTGCGTTAATTGAGCTTGATTTTTTAATTGGGCAATTTCCAAATCTTTTTTATTGATTTCTTCTAAAAGTTTTTTTTCTATATTCGCTTCAGCCCATTTGATAGCGTTTTCTTTTTCTTTTTGGAATTCTTTTTCTTTTAATTCTACTTCTTTTAAGAATTCATTATTTTTTATTTGCTTTGCAATGGATTCATAGTGCGTTTCGTTCACTTCAAATAAGGCTCCACAATTTGGACATTTTAATTCGTTCATTTTTTATTTTTCCATTTCTAAAAGATACACATTATTTGGATTCACAGCAAATTCTTTGGTATAAATAATCCAATCGGTAATCTCTTCTATGGTATACCACGCTTCATCTCCAGTGTGTAAATCTTCAATGTCATAAGGCTCTTGCGTCAACTTGGCTTTAAATTTGTCTTCTTTTAATTCTAAAAGTTCAAACCAAATGTGTTCAAATTGGCCTTTTTCTTTTAAAGGTAAACCCACTTTAATTAAAATATTGTTTTCTTTATTTTTAAAGCTTTCTTTTACGTAATTAAATTGTTCAATGGCTAGAGCTTTCATACGGCTCGTTTCTTCATTGCTGATAAAAAATATCGGATTTTCTCCCCACAGTTGATTGTAATCAGTGATTTTACTGACTTTGCCTTTTTCCTCATCTTTTTCATTTTTGTAAAGAAATAAAATACTACTCCAACTATTATGTCCTGATTGACGATCTTTTGGTCCTCCTAAGTCTATTTTTTTATATTCTTTTAGTCCTTCTGTCCAAGACTTACAGGTGACTACGACAGGATACCCATTAATTAAACGCCCAATATAAGCTCCATTATTTCTAGCTTCAAATTCTCCTTTTTTATCAATTAAATACATGGCATAGGTGGCAATTAAATTGTAATGGTTTTGATAGTTTTCATTTTTTGAATCTACTATTTCTAATTCAGTGATGCCACATCTACATAGTCCATGAGTATGAAGCCAAACCCTTCCTTTTTCTCCTGAAACAGCTTGGACTAAGAATAAGTCTTTAGCACTCGGTTCCACACTGGATTTGGCACTTAATTCTATCCACTTTTTAGGAATTACTTTTTCAGCACTTTCGTCCATGACTCCTATTAGATCTGGAACCATTGCATACGCTAATTTTATTTGTAAATGATAATCTTTTTTAGGGTGATCATGAAATTTCATAAAGATGGTTAACGCTCTTTTGGCATTCAAAAGAAGAACTTTTTCTTCCTCGTTAAATAGAAAATTTTTATTTAAGTAATAGTCTGGAATAGACACATCTCCTACATAAAAACCTATTTCATACTCTTCTTTTTCATAAATTATTGTGGCATAAAAAAGATTTTTTTCACGATCATAATGATTTTCTTTTATTTTTACGCCTTTAATGCTTGCAATCCGTTCTAAACTTTTTTTCAAAATTTCATCATTTTCTTCTGTTTCAGGAATTGCTAACATATAAGATTTTTCTTCCCAATAACCAAGTGGTGCTTCTACTAATTTTTGTTTTTTCAACATCTTCTTTACTTCCTTTTCTAAAAAAGTATATCATCTTTTTTACTCAAAAAATAGTTTTTATTTAAAATAAAAAACAAATAAGGTTTTGCCTATTTGCTTTTTTTGTCTTCCATAACTTCCTTTAAAGCGGTTCCAAACGTAGCAATCCCCTCAAGGTTGCTTGGTACAATTAATTTTGTTGCTTGACCATTTGCTAAGTTAGATAAAGCTTCATAACTTTTTAGTGTTAATACAGATTGATCGGCTTTAGCTTCTTTTAGAAGTTTAATTCCTTCGGCTTCAGCGGTTTTAATTTTAAGCATAGCTTCGGCTTCTCCTTCGGCTCTTTTTATTTTCGCTTCTTTTTCAGCTTCGGCACGAAGAATGGCACTTTCTTTTTCACCTTCAGCGATTAAAACACTGGATTTTTTTTCTCCTTCAGCTTGAAGAATTTTTTCTCTTCTTTCACGTTCAGCACGCATTTGTTTTTCCATAGCCTCTTGAATATCTTTTGGAGGTAAGATGTTTTTTACTTCCACCCGATTGACTTTAATACCCCATGGATCGGTTGCTTCATCCAATATTGAACGCATTTTAGCATTAATAATGTCTCTTGAGGTTAAAGTTTGATCGAGTTCTAATTCTCCAATAATATTTCTAAGCGTTGTAGCGGTCAAATTTTCAATGGCACTAATGGGGTATTCCACTCCGTAAGTATAAAGCTTAGCATCCGTAATTTGAAAATAAACTACTGTATCAATTTGCATGGTGACATTATCTTTGGTAATCACAGGTTGTGGAGCGAAATCTTTTACAATTTCTTTTAAGCTTACTTGATTCGCGACACGGTCTACAAATGGAATTTTAAAGTGTAATCCGTTTTTCCAAGTCGTATAGTAAGAACCGAGTCTTTCAATAACATAACTTTTCGCTTGTGGTACGACTTTTACACAAGGAATAACAATTAAAACAACAATAATTAAAATAGCAATTAAAAATGGCATATTAAACTTCCTTCTTTCTAACTATTAATTTCACGCCGTTGATGTTCTCTACAACAACTTCATCGTCTTTTTCCAATTTTTCATCGGAGATGGCACTCCAATGTTTTCCATCCACTTTTACCTCTCCTATATGGTTTTTACTTATAGAATTCGTTACGATGGCGGTCATACCAATCACGCGATCTAAATTGGTTTTTTCTGATTTTGGTTTTAGTATTTTTTCTAATATCCTTCTTGTGGTTACTAAAAGTAAGATTCCGAGTAGAACAAATATGGCAAATTGAATAAAGAAATTTTCAATAAAGAATGAGGCAATGAGTGACACCATTCCACTTATTATGAACCATATTGAAACTAAATTTAGAGTACTTACTTCAGCTATGGATAAGAAAATGACAACAATTAACCAAAGAATCCATAAATCCATAATTCACTTCCTTTTGATTACTATACTCTTTTTTTATGCAAAAAACAATAGTTTTAGAACGGTTTTATCTTGACATTTTCTATTTTCTTTTTCTATATTTTAATGATAATTCTACATAGAATAAACGTTGTCCTGTATAGTTCTCAAATAGTTGTTCAATCGTATTTTCCAGTTCGCTTTCATTTAAATAAGGTAGTCTTTTTAGTATTTTGTTTTTAAAATAGTTATTTACCACAATAAGAATGTTTATTGATTCTGGCTTCTCTTTATTTTGATTATAAATTCTAGACAAATATAATAATATATTTTTTTCTACTTGAAAGTAATAGCTTAATTCTACACAATCTGGAATAATTCTTAATTCATTAAAAGATTGATTTATAATCTCTTCTAGATCATGATTCGATAAAACCTCTTGATAAATTGAATAGTATTTTGCAAACAAGTTGGCTTTTAAATCTAATTCGATTTGGCTTTCTTTTTGTAATATAAGCTCTTTTTTCTTTTCTAAATTTTCTCTTTTTTGATCTAATAACCCCCCCCCTTCTCAAAATTATCACTTAGTAACCCATTTTTATGTTCTAGATAATAGTCTAGTAATTTATGTCGGACTTTTTCATAAGGTAGTTTATAATAATGTTTACTTCTTCCTTTAGGGATAGGTGGAAATTTATAGACTCTATCACAATTTTCTCCATGCCTTGCGATAAAGACTTTTCTTTCCTCTTCTGTTAAAATGAAAAGTATTTTTCGTAAAATTTTTAGGGGAATGATATTAATAATATTGTCCTCTTTCTTTTCTTCGACAAAATTTCGATTAAGGATTAAATCAATCTCATCACTAAAAAGTTCTTCTTGGTGTTCATTAAAGAAATCCAACAAAGTTTTTTCAGCACGCTGATAATTTCTGTTATATTTTCTTTTTTGGTCATAGTCTAAAAAAGGGAGTGTTAATACCACATTACATTCTTCTGTATGTTGTAGGATAAAATCCTCTTTTTGCGTTTTGGGTAAAATGACAAGCATCTTTTTTAAAATATACGTTGGAATTAAATTGATAATATTATTGGGGTCATTTTCTTTTTCATGATTTCTTTCTAGCAACACATCATTGTTTAGTATTTCTTTTTTCTTTTCCATATATTCTGTATCTGGTCCTTTTTTCACTAGGCTTTCAGAATTATATCTAAAGCTTCCATTTAGAATGGACTCTTTATTTTCTTCAAAGATTTTTAATAGTTTTTTACAAGCATTCGAATAGATTGCATAGTAATAACTCTTTGATTTTTCTTCTGGAGAGGGCGGCATTTTTAAATTTTGATCACCATTTTCTCCATGACGAAATAAAACGACCATTTTTTCTAATTCGGTTAAAAACACGAGCATATTTTTTAATATTTCAGGAGGAATCAAAGCATTAATGTTTTCTTTTGTTAGAGGTTCTAACGCTTCATCAAAAAGCCTCTTTTCTTTGGAAACTTTTGTTTTTCTTTCTAATTTGGTGTAATCAAAGGTGTTATTTAATAGAGATTTCCTATTTTCGTTGTAAAATTGGATTAATTTATTTTTTGCTCGATCATAAATTACATAATAATAATTGGAAGCTTTATTTTTTGGTTCTTTAGGAAATTTTTTTGTCTCATCAAGAGAGTTACCATGTCTTAAATAAATTGTCTCTTTTTCAAATGGTGTTAAAATTTCAATTAATTTTATTAAAATAAATTGGGGAATGATCTCTAAAAGATTTGTTCTATTATGAGGAGTGGGTACTTTTAATTTATTATAATCAAATGTGCCCTTTAATAGAGCTTCTTCGTTTTCGTTATAAAAATTCAGTAATTTTTCCTTTATGTTTTTATAGGCAATATTATAATAGTTACGCCCTTTATCTACTGGTGCTTTGGGAAATTTATTATTTTTATCTAAACCCTCACCATGTTTTAAATAAAAGATTTTTTGTTGATTTGGTGTTAATAAAACCAGTAATTTTTTCAATATTTGATGGGGTATTATTTCTATAATATTTTCTTTTTTAGGTATTTTTTTCTCATCAAAAGTTCCATCTAAAATAAATTCTTTATTTTGCTCTAAAAAGACTCGTATTTTTTTTCTACTACTATTATATAGGACATTATAATATTTCGCACATTTTCCTTTTGGGACTTCAGGAAAGGGATTAGATTGATTTAAATTCTCTCCATGCTTTAAAATATAAACTTCTTTTTGAACAGGAGCCAATATGCACATAACTTTTTTTAATATTTCATAAAATTTCGCTAATTTAACTAAACTATTCTCATATATTTTTTTATATTCTTCCAGTTGCATATTGTTTAAATCTAATTCTGAAAATAAATGTTTTTCCTTTAAATTCTTACCATGTCTTAAGTAAAAAACGTTTTGTTCTTCTTCATCAAACAAAGAAAGAATCATTTTTAAAATTTCATCTGGGATTTGTTTAATCGTATCTTTTTTCGTAATATCTTTTATTACTCTTACTTTTTTTCCATTTAAGTTCTTTTCTTGATTTTCAATCTTTTTCTCATTCCTTGAAGTGTTCAACTCATTAATAACTACTTTTTCTTGTTTTTCATCCTTTTTTCCTATTTTTATTTTTAATTCTTCAAGTGCATCTTCACTTTTTTCCTTTTCAAAATAAACAGCTTGATAATAACGTTTAGCCATTTCGATAAGTTCTTTGGTTATTTGATTTAACTTTTCGTTTTCTTCTCTATTTAACTCTTTTCTTTTCACATTAATAAGCATATTTTTACTCTTAATAATTCCATTGTATTGACAGAAAAAACGGCTTTCTTCTAAAGGGAATAAATCTAGTAACTTTATAATTTGTTCTAAACTTAAATCATTGTGAATCTGTTTGATACTAAAAACTTGATTTTCTATTACTTCTACTGGAACATTTTTATTTTCTACTTGAGTTACTTTTTTTTCGTTATCATCCTCTTTGTAATAATGCTTTATTTTTTGAGCTTTAGAAGGCTCTCTCAAGTCTTTTAGTGCTTTCGCTTCAATTTGTCGTATTCTCTCACGAGTTAAATGATAAATTTTTCCGACTTCTTCTAAGGTTCGCGGTGACCCATCATCTAATCCAAAGCGAAGAATTAAAACTTCTTGTTCTCTTTTCGTTAAATCATTTAGAACTTCTTTTAGTTTTATTTTTAATGATTCATCTAAAACTATTTTTTCGGGGGATGCCATTTTTTCATCTGGAATAAAGTCCCCTAAAGTACTATCTTTCTCATCTCCATAAGTTTTATCTAAAGAAGTGATTTCTAAACTCAATGTTATTAAATCTTCAATTTCTTTTTCGGTTTTATCTAATTCTAAAGCAATCTCATACCTTTCAGGTTCTCTTCCTAATTTCTTTTTTAAGTTTTCGATTTCTTGATACATCTTATTGATTTCTAATACTTTATATGTAGGAATACGTATTGCTCTTGTTTTGTTTGCTAAAGCTCTAGTAATGGCTTGTTTAATCCACCATGTCGCATAAGTCGAAAATTTATTACCTTTTTGATAATCAAATTTTTCAACTGCGGCAATTAATCCTAGATTTCCTTCTTCAATTAAGTCTAAAAAGAGCATACCTCTTCCTAGATATTTTTTAGCAACACTGACGACTAAACGTAAATTTGCTTCGGTTAATTTCTTTTTGGCTTCTAGATCGCCTTCTTTTATTCTTCTACCAAGTTCTTGCTCTTCTTCAAAGGTTAGTAAATCTACTTCATTAATTTCTTCTAAATAGATTTTTGTGCTATCAACAAGAGCTATTTCTTTTAAAATTTCTTCTTCATCCAAATCAACTTCTTCTAATTCGGAAGTCACACTTAACTCATTTTCTTCTATATAATTATTTAATAAAGTTTCAAGTATTATACTTGTTTCACAAATTTTTTGATAATCCTCTTCATTTATTTGGCTGTTATGAATTATTTTTTGATAAATACTCTGAAATAGCGTGCTCTCATTAATTTTCCTATAATCTTCTTTTGTAAAAACATAGTCTACATTTTCTAAAAGCTTTAGCCATTTTTTTAAAATTGTTAAAGATTGATTCAAACTGAATTTTGGTTTTAAATTTAATTGCTTTAAATAAAGAATAATATTTTCAATCGTGACGTTTTTTTTCATATATTCTAACATTATTTTTTGAAAATCAAGAAGAAAATTATCTTTTTCTTCCTTCGCTTTATTATATATTTTTAAAAATTCTTCCTCACTGATGTTTAAAAATGAATACTCGTCTTTTAATTTTTGTTGTTTTTTGTTTAGTGCCATACCCCTTCACCCGCGGTGTATTATACTCATTTTTTCTTTTTATGTAAAGAAAAAAGATAGCTTTTGCTATCTTAAAGATTCTAAAAGGTTTCTTAGTTGTTCTTCATCTTTAAAACCGATTTCTTTTTTAACTTCTTGACCATCTTTGAAGAAGACTAGAGTTGGAATACTCATGATACCATAATCTCTTGCTATATCTTGATGGGTGTCTGTATTTATTTTAATAATGCTTACGTCTTCCAATTTTTCTAGAACGCTTCCAAGCATTTTACAAGGTCCACACCAATCCGCATAGAAATCGACTAGATGTATTCCCTCTTTTACTAAATCACTCAAGTTTTCTTTTTCTAAATATTTTATCATATTAATCTCCTCTTTCATTTGTGATAGGTTTTATTTTACCTTTTCCTATTAATGTGTTCAAGTTTTCTTTGGTGATGATGTTGTAATCCAGTAATATTTTTATGCCTTTTTCCTCTAATAAGTCTTGTTCTTGGCTTTCTTTATAATCTTTGTTTAATTGAATGACTTCTTTGATGGCTTTATACGTGCTCTCTAATCCTTTCGATATGAATGGTGTATGAGTAATCATAAAGTCTCCTATTTTACTATCTGTAATATAACTATTATTAAAATTAAACGCTGCCAATGAGAATAGTACTACAAAAATGAATAAATACATTTCTAAGAAACCAAAGATGGCCCCCATTATTTTAGAAGGAATCGCTAAAACAATAGTAAAATCTAAAAATTTTTCAATGATTCCTGATATTTTAATCAAGATTTTTAACAAAACGGATAATAAAGAGAATACTAGCAAAAAAGCTAAAGCTTCATAAATTAAAATGTTTATGATGGGCATACCGACTTTAAAAAAAGGTAAATAGGTATACATAATTATGGCAATTTTATTTTTTAGAGCAAAAGAAATGACAATGACAATAATGGTTCCAACAAAGGATACAATGTTTTCTATGATTCCTTTTTTAAAACCAACTACCGCCCCCATGGCTAAAAAGAAAAGAATAATGATATCAACTATATTCATATTTATAACTCCTATCTTTTTTAATTATATTATACTTTCAAAAAAAAATATACTTATTTTACTGTTCTTGACAGCCTATAAGTATTATTTTCGATTATTTTTTCTAATATCATACGGTATTCCATTATTAAAGTTCGATTTTTGTCTAGAATGGCTTGTTCGATTAATTTTTCTAAAGATTCTTTTTTAAGATTTTCGTTGTAAAAACAAATATGAAATCCTTCTTTTTTTGTTTGTTTTACAGGATTTATTGAATGACTAGAAACGACGACGCAACTTGTAAGAGTTAGCAACCCTAAATAGAGGTTTAATTTTCTTTTAATCAATACATTCCTTTTATCTTTTCAATATCAAGTCTTTTATTTCTTCGTTTTCAAGACGCATTTTTTTAGCGTACATACATAGAGCGATAGCTTCTTGATAAATCTGTTTTTTTCCAATACTAGAATTATGCCAGTTTTCTTTATCTTTTACTCCATCTTTGATTCCGCATCCTATAAAATTTTCTTTTTGACCTATTGCTTTTTCAAATAATCCTAAACATCTTTTCACGTGAAAGTCTGATGTGATTAAAACATAATCTAAAGCGTCAATGGTTCCATATTCATAATCTAATATTTTAAAAGTATTTCCTATGTTTTCAACCGTATTTCTAGAAAAGCGTTCGACAATAATGTCTTCTTTTGGTACACCATGCTCTAATAAATAATGTTTCATTTTATCGGCTTCAATCTTTTTTCTATCTCTATTCATGAAACCGATGCCACCTGAAACAACTAGTCGATCTACCCTTTTTTGATTATAAAGTTCTAGACCTTTTTCTACTCGATAAGGAATCATAGAAATTCCCCCAAAAATAAAACCAATGTCGTAAGTTTTTGGACTTTTTTCATCTAAAAGTCTTTTCTCTTCAAAAACTATTTTTTCAATGTCTTCCTTTGTTGCTTTTGTTAAAATTTCATGGTATGAAATCTCCGATAATCTTTTATTCATCTTTTTCCCCCTAAATTGAGGGTTATCTTAACATAGTTTTATCAATTTGTCAAATTTTAATGTTTATGAGCAAATATACTTAATACTAAAAATAGTAAAGCTCCATAAAGATAAAAGGTGATGTATTGATTCGTAGTTCCATAAATCTCTAAAATTCCTTCCATGTATAAATAAAAGATAAAACAAGCTAAAGAAGAATTGTATAATTTCGTTGAAATGGGTTTAAAAAATAAGGAAAACAAACCTCCTATCAGAACGATGCCACCAGGAATAATCATATAAGTGGATAACACTCCATGTGAAAAAGATTCATAAATCCAAGAAAATAGAAAACAAAAAAAACTGATTCCTAAATATTTTTTCGGGTAACGTTTAATAACCGATGTAAACAATGTCACTCACTTTCCTTTCTCCAAGTTTTCCTTTATTCATAGGTTTGTTTATGATTTCACCATTAAAATATAAACTACTAGAACCACCGCCATCTAAGTTATAAGCTTTATCAACGTTTAGTTCTTTTAATACTTCCGCCATTTCATAAAGGGACAGGCCTTCGCTTTCTTTAGTTCTTCCGTCTGAAACCATAAATAAATAGTGAAGGGGCTCATACATAGCTATAGCGGTTCTGGGGTTACTTTTTAATTCTTTTTGAACGGTACTGTTTTTGTTGACTTTTATTTCGCCATTATTAATTAAAATGGGGCCAAAAGATAAGAGTTCCTTGGCTTCAATATTTTTTAAATTAGTTTCACTTTCATTTATAAAATCAAATGTGCCATCTTTTTTGATTACTACATCTTCTTGATTTTTTTTAATGGTTTCACGATAGATGATGCCATTTTTTAAAACAAAACCTTTTTCTTGGACACCATAAAAGTCGCCATTTATTGCTAAGATGGCCTCATGATTTTTGGCAATGGTGGAGGTGTAATCTGTCACGTTTTTTCCAAAGGTATTTTTAGCAAAAGCGGTTTTCAAATAATTGATGTCCTTTATTTTGATATCCGCTATATATATGTCTGTGTTGTATTTTCTAGTGCTGGTGAGTTTTATTTCTATGTTGTTATCTTTATAATAGTTTTTTTCTCTAATAATTTCAGTGCTTTCATTAACTATAGGTTCTTTTTTTTCTTCAACGACTTTATAAGATGTACTTAAAAGGAACGTATCCAGTAAAATAAAAGCGGTAAAAGCCACTAAACTTATACTAAAGAGAATGGTATATAAATGTTTCAAATCTTCACTCTTCTTTCTTTAAGGTAAAATGATAAATCGATTGATTGCTCTTTTTATATTTTGAAGTAGTTTTTTTATTTAAAGTCAATTCTAGATGTGTCGTTTGTTCTAAAACGGTTTGTTCTTTTAATTTTTCATTTTTTTCTTCTTTTAGTCCATAAAGTTCAATTCTTGTTGTTTTGGCATCTAACTTTATTGTTTGATTTCTCGTTATGTCTGTTTCTTTTAAGAATGTTTCATTTTGATATTCTTTCATTCTAAAAGAATCATAAAGATTGTATTCCTGTTTATACCAGTTTAGTCTTGTTTTAATATCTTCTTTTAGTAAAGCTACACTGGTTTCAAGGCTTTTATCGTTAGGTCGCCATTTTTGACCTTGTTTTTTCATCATGTTCTCATAAGGCCATCTTTTATAATTCATGGTAGCACTTTGCTTTATTTGATTCACATAGTTTTCTAAATACACTGGTAATTTTTCAAAAACTTCTAAATATTCTAGAAAGATTTCATCTACTTTTTTAGAAAAGTCTTCTCTTTTAATGAGTTCTCTATACCAATTTTTTCTTTTTCTTTGATATAAATAGGTGTCTTCGGTCAAGTAATATCCTTTCGTTTTGGTATAAAGATAACTTCGATTCATCGTTGCGTCCATATCCCAAACAGGTCCAGCGTAAAGAATACCGTCTTTTATGTAGAGATAAAAGCTGTTGATGGTTGCATCCATATTTAAAGAAATTTCTTGCATCCAATAGTATTTGGCAAAGGATTCTAAATCAATATATTGAGTTAACTCTTCTGTGGTTGTTTTAGGATTTTTAATTAATTCGTCTACTTTTTTTAAGTATTTGGTGACGTTTTCTTCTACTTTTTTCTTGTTTTCCTTCGTAAAGTCTTCTAAATTTGGGTAATGGATTTCAAATTTTCTTTCACTATTTAGCGTTAATTGTTCTAAGGAATCGTGGTCATCGATTTCAATTAAAACATCATCAAGACCTAAGTTCACTCGATTCTCTTCTACTTCGACTTTACTGGTTACGAGATAATTTCCTTGGTATTCATTATTAATGTATAAATCTATGGGTTCAAATTCTACACTGTATGGCATATCCATTTCTTTTGCTAATTGATACCATAGAGCATTTCTTGATAAAGAACCATCAGGATAATTGTTTAAGAGTAACCACGTTTTGGATTTTTTCATGCCTAAAACCGCTATTTTTTCTTCAAAATTGATTTGAAAAGGCTTTTTTTCTCTTTGCCAAGTGGCGTTTCCTCTTCCTCTTATTTTTTTTATGGCTCCTGTAGTGGTATTATTTTGACTATCGTTTATTTTAGCTTCTCCTTTATAACCTGTTTCATGTTTTTCATCTTCAATGATTTTTTTAAAACTTTCTTCTCCACCCTCAATATCTATAAATATGGAAGGTAGATTGGAACGTTTAACTTTTACTTTATAAGTACTTGTTTTTTTTACATTTGTTTCTAATTTAAAGGTGTATTCTTCCTCTTCTAATGCAATAGACTCATTGTTTGTTATTTTTTTTATTAACGTGTCATTACTGTCATAGATGGATAGGTAAGTTTTTACCCTACAGTCAAATAGAAGTGTTGTGTTGTCTTTAAAAGCTTCAGGTAAAAAAAGATAATAACTTTTTTCATCCTCTTTATAATACCAACTTATTTTCTCTTCTTGCTCATTTTTTATGAAAAGAGATTTCAACTGTAGTTCATCATAAATTTTAGGATCAATGCTGATTTCATGTTTAAGAGATTCTTCTTTCGTTTCGGGGAGTGTTTCTTCAATTTTTATGTTTTTAGGCATACAAAAAGAAAAAATAATTATAAAGAAAAAAATAATTTTTTTGATATGTTTTTTCATAAATACCTCTTAACTAAATAGATATTATAACCGATATTTCTTTTGGGGAAAAGCTAAATTTTTAATTTTCATTTTCTAATAAACTTTCAGCTACTTTAATGCCATCCATTGCACTGGAAGTAATGCCTCCCGCGTACCCTGCTCCCTCTCCAATGGGAAAGAGGCCTTTTATATTACTTTCATACTTTGTGCTTCTTAGAATGCGAATGGGAGAGGATGTTCTAGATTCTACCCCACAAAGTATAGTGTTATTGTCATCAAAATTTTTTATTTTTTTACCAAAGAAAGGAAAGGCTTCTTTTAAACTTTCGTTTATGTATTCAGGAAAAATGGCGTTTAAATTGGCAAAGGTATAGTCCCCTTTGATCCCGTTTATTTTCGGTTTTTCTGTTACTTTATTTTCTTTAAAATCTTTTAAGGTTTGGCAAGGAATACATCCCTTTCCGATTTGATAGGCTTTTTTTTCTAATTCATTTTGAAAGGTCATACCCTCTAAAGGATGGGGACCAAAATCATTAATGTTTATCGTGACAACAATAGCACTATTGGCAAAACCACTGTCTCTTTTATAATTACTCATGCCGTTAATTGCCAAGTGTTCTTTACTACTCGAAGCGTTTACGACGTAGCCTCCTGGACACATACAAAAAGAATAGACCCCTCTTTTATTTTGACAAGTATGAGTGAGTTTATAGGTAGTTGGACTTAATACGGTTTTATATTTTTTTCCAATTAGTGATGCATCAATCTTATCTTGAGAGTGCATGACACGTATACCTACCGCAAAATCTTTTGCTGTCATGTCTACTTTTTTATTGTAAAGCAATTTGAAGGTATCTCTAGCACTATGGCCTATCGCTAAAATTAAATGTTTACACGGCATAAATTCTTTATGATTGACTAAGATTCCTTTTATCGTTTGGTTTTCGATGCAAAGGTCAGTTAAACAGGTGTTGTATAAAAAAATGCCCCCTAGAGATTTTATGTATTCTCTCATTTTTATCATTACTGTCCTTAATACATCCGTTCCTATATGTGGTTTATAGCTGTAAAGAATTTCTTTAGGTGCTCCAAAACGCACAAATGTTTCAAAAACTTTAGTCATACGATTGTCTTTATTTTTTATTAAAGTGTTTAATTTTCCATCGGAAAAGGTTCCCGCTCCCCCTTCTCCAAATTGAACGTTGGAATTTTCATCCAATTTTCCTTCTTCCCAAAAAGTGGTCACTTTTTTTATTCTTTCTTCAATTTTATCGCCTCTTTCAATGATAAGAGGTGGATTACCATTTTCAGCGAGAATTAAAGCCGCAAATAAGCCACTTGGACCACACCCCACAATAATGGGTTGATCTTTTAATTTTTTAGTACTTTTAAAGGTATATTTTTCTTTAAGTGCTTTAAAGATATCCAAATCGTTTTGGTTTTTTAAGATTTTTTCTTCATTTGAAACCACGACGTAGACTTCATAAACATAAAAAATATTTTCTTTGTTTCGGGCATCTATCGATTCACGTTCAATCGAAAAAGATTTAATTTCATTTGGAGTGATTTTTAATTTTTTAGCTATTTTTTCTTTCAATTTTTCTTTACTATTCGTTAAGGCTTCTATTTTTATTTGTCTTATTCTTATCATAGACTTTTTCCTACTCTATATCCTGTAATAAATGCAAAAGCTAAATTAAATCCGCCACAAATACCAGAAACGTCTAGAATTTCTCCAGTAAAATAAAGATTTTTTTCTAATTTTGATTCTAAGGATAAAGGGTTTATTTCGTTTAAGTTTATGCCTCCAGAGGTCACTTGAGCTTTTGAAAAGTCCCCTGTTCCCGTTATTTCTAAGCGAAAATGTTTTAAGACTTTTTCTAAAGCATTCATTTCATCTTTTTTTAATTCGTGCATGTGTTTATTTTTATCTAATTCGGCTTTTTTTAATAAAAGAAACATTAATTTATAATTTATTAAGGATTCTAAAAAATCTTCTAAAGTAGGATTGAACATGTACTCTATTCTCTTTTCTATGAATGCTTTAAAGTTTTCTATATCGGGTAAAAAATCAATTTCGATTTCTGTTGGTTGGTTTAAATATAGGGAACGGCTGGCTTTATTACTTAAGTTAAAGATGCATATCCCACTTAAACCGTTTTTTATGCCTTGTATTTCGCCTTGTTCTTCTTGTTCTAGTTTTCCATTAATCCATAAACGCACTTTAGCACTGAAGCGAAGGTTCTCCCATAACGCGGTGATTTTATCTTGACATACTAGGTTAGTAAGTGTTGGTAAAAGCGGAATAAGGTTGTGGTTGAATGTCTTTGCTAGGTCGTATCCCGTGCCATCGCTTCCTGTTTTTTGGTATGTTTTTCCGCCTGTAGCTAAGACTACTTTATCGCCTTCTAGGACTTTGTTTACTGATTTTACCATAAATTTGCCTTTCTTTTTTTCAAGACTTAGCACTTTAAAATTTGGTATCCATTCAATCTTTTGTTCTTTTAGTTTTCTTTCGAATAGAGCCTGTATACTGTGTGCATCTTTGGAATAAGGGTAATAATACCCATTTTGAATCTTGGGATAAATCCCTATTTTTTCTAAAAAAGAATACGTTTTTTGAATGATTTCAGGTGTTATAATTTCTTTTAAAATGGCTTGATTTTCCGTTTCATAATGACTACTTTCTATTTCAGCGTTCCAATAATTGCATTTGCCATTGCCCGTTAATAATAATTTTTTTCCAATTTTATCGTTGCCATCTATTAAAATAACTTTTTTGTTTTGACTACAAGCTAGAGCGGTGAGGATGCCTGATGGTCCAGCCCCAATAATGATTATTTTCTCCATATTTCTTTCCTTTCAAATTTAGGTTATTATATCATAGAAATGGAAGCATTGGACTTTCAATTGTTATTTTGATAAAATAGTGGCGAGGTGATACTATTTGACCATTGTGTTTAAAGTTAGTGAAAATATAAAGAAAAAAATGATTGCATATTACGAGGATAAAAAAAGGGAAAAGACTCCTCCCTATGCGGTTTTTCAAGCGGACGAAGCGGATACTATTATTACCCTTTATGAAAGTGGTAAAGCGATGTTTCAAGGTACAAGTGCGGATATTGATGCCAACCTTTGGATTGAGATGGAAAAAAAGCTAAATAATCGTACTATTGATATTGATGAAAAAAAGAAAGAAAAAGAAAAATATAAAGAAAATTTAGAGTATTTTTATAGTATCTCAACCATTGGTTCTGATGAAGTAGGAACTGGCGATTATTTTGGACCGATTGTGGTCACTGCTACTTTTGTTTCTAAAGATAAAATTGATTTAATGAATGAGTTAGGAGTCAAAGATTCTAAAAAAATTACCGATGATAAAATCATCAAAATTGCCCCTACTCTTATTAAAGAAATTCCTTATGTCACGTTTATTTTAAATAATAAAGAATACAACGCTTATCAAAAAAAAGGTTATAATATGAATAAAATTAAAGCAATTCTACATAATAAAGTTCTCTATTCTTTAACGAATAAAGAAGAAAAGTATCCTTATGATAAAATAGTTGTGGATCAATTTGTTTACCCTAGAAAATATTTTGAACATATTCTTGATGCTAAAGAAAAAGTGATGAATATTACGTTTACAACCAAAGCGGAAAGTAAATGTGCAAGTGTAGCGGCGGCGAGTATTATTAGTCGTTATATTTTTTTAAAACAAATGGAAGAACTTGGAAAAGAAATCGGCTTAGATTTACCAAAAGGTGCTAACGATTCGGTTGATTTAGTTGGAAAAGAAATTGCTTTAAAGTTTGGAATGGAAAAATTAGAGATCCTTGCTAAATTAAATTTTAAAAATACGGATAAAATTAAAAAAATGTTAAAATAAAAATTCTCAGTGTTTTGAGAATTTTTTTATGTTTACATCTGTTCTAAACTTACACTTACAATTTTACTTACGCCTTTTTCTTGCATGGTAATGCCATATAAGTTATCCGCATATTCCATTGTTCTTTTTTTATGTGTAATGAGAATAAATTGACTGTTGTGTTTAAATTCTTGTAAGTATTTGCCAAATGCATCGACGTTTGCTTCATCTAATGCTGCTTCTACTTCATCTAAGATACAAAATGGCACTGTTTTAACATTCATAATCGCAAATAATAAGGAAATAGCGGTTAAGGTTTTTTCTCCTCCACTTAAAGGTCCCACTGAAGATAATTTTTTTCCTGGTGGAACCGCCATAATTTCAATCCCTGTTTCTAAAAGATTTTCTGGGTCTGTTAATTTTAATAAACCGTTTCCGCCTTTGAACATTTTTCTAAAAATACTTTGAAATTCTTCATTTATTTTAGTGAATGTGGTACTAAACTTATCAATCATAATGGTATCCATTTCTTTTATTATTTCTCTTAGATGAGCATCAGAGGTTTCTAAGTCTTCTTTTTGATGGTTTAAAAAATCAAAGCGAACTTTTACTCTTTCGTATTCATCAATTGCAAATAGATTTACGTTTCCTAATTTATGAATTTCATTTTTTAAATTTCTCACTTGTTCTTGGGCAATATCTTTATCTAATTCTAAAACATAACTTATTTTCGCTTGTTCGTAGGTTAAATTATAGCTTTCGTTTAAAGAAATGAGTAAACTATCTAATTTTGTATCCATTTTTACTAATTCCATCTCTTTATTTTTTAATTCTGTTTGTAATTTATTGTATTCACTGTTTTTTTGTTTAAATTCTTTTTCTAAATTTTCAATTTTCTCCGTTAATTCACTTTTTTCATTTTTTGTAAATTCTAAATTGGCTTCTAATTTATTTTTCTTTTTTTCGGCTTCGTTTACTAGTTCTAATAAAGACAATAATTTTTGATCGACGTTTCCGTTTTTTAAACTTTCAGCACCTTCTAATTCTTTACTTAAATCGCGTTGTTTTTCTTTTTTGGTATTTAAGAAATTTTCTTTTTCTTTTTTACTTTCTCTTAAATGAATTACTTTACGATTCAATTCCTCTTCTTGACTGTTTAATTCTTTTAATTTTTCTTCAAATTTATCTAATTGTGACTTTATTTTTTCTTGTTCTTTAGTTGTTTCTTCTAAGGTTCTTTTTATTTTTTCGAGTTCATTTCGATCATTTAACGCACTGTTTTCTTTACTTTTCCCACCAGTTAAAGAACCTCCAACATGCATAATGTCTCCTTCAAGTGTTACCACGCGGTATTTGTGCTCCACTAATTTACTAATGTTTGTCATGTCATCAATTGTCTTAACTACTAATACTTGACCTAATTGATTTTTAATGATGGCTTCATACGTTTTTTCATAATCCATTAAGTCTGATGCCACACCAATAAATCCATCGTTATTTTTTAATTTTGTTAAAACTTCTTCGGGTATAAACCTTTCTTTAATGGTGTTTAGTGGGAAAAAGGTCGCTCTTCCTAAACGATTTTCTTTTAAAAATTGAATAGCTTCTTTCGCTATTTGTTCATCTTGAACTACAATGAAATTTACACTCGCTCCTAGAGCAATTTCGATGGCTTTGGCATAAGTATCCTGTACGTTTATTAGTTTTCCGATTGTATTATGTATTCCTTTTAATCGTACGTTGTTTAATATATTTTTTACCGATGTGGGTGTTTTTAAATCTTGTTCTAATGCACTTTCTAAAATTTGTTTTTTACTATTTAATTCAAAAAATGAACGGGTGCTTACTTGAAGTTGATTTTGAAGTTTGTTTCTTTTTATTTTTTCTAAGCTGATGGTTTCATCAACATTTCTTAATTCATTTTCTTCTTTTTTTAATTCTTTTTCTAAATTTAAGATTTCATTATTAATAAGACTAATGTCTCGATCGTAAGTATTCAGTTCTTCTTTTAAGGCAATGATGTTTTGGTCCATATTTAAATCATTTTCAGCGTATTTCTTTCGTTCTTGATACATTAATCTTTCGTTTTGAAAATTTTTAAATTCATTCATACTTTTTAAAAATTCTTGATTTAAATTATTAAGTTGCTCTTCTAATTTTATACTTTGTAATTTTAATTCTTCTAAAGTACTTGATTCTTTTGAAGATTCTGATTCTTCTTTTAAAATACGTTGATTTAAATCGTTAATTTCTTGTTCAAGCGTTCTATGTTTTTCTTCAATCGTGCTTATTTCGTCTGTGATGGTTGCAACTTCAATATTTTTTAAATTTTCTTTTAGTTCTAGGTATTTTTTGGCGTTTTCGCTTTGTTCTTTTAAAGGATCAATGGTTGTTTTTAATTCATCAATTACTAAATTGACTTTTCCAATGTTTTCTAATGTTTTGTCTAATTTTTTGATGCTTTCTTCTTTATGCTTTTTATATTTTAAAACGCCAGCGGCTTCTTCAAAGATACTTCTTCGATCAAAAGGTTTACTATTTATGACTTCACTTACGCTTCCTTGACTAATGATATTGAAAGATGAAGCCCCTGCACCTGTATCTAAAAATAGATCCGTGATATCTTTTAGTCTTACTTTGGTATTGTTGATAAAGTATTCACTCTCACCACTTTGATATAAAACTCTTTTGACTTCTATTTCATTATAATCACTTTTTAAATAATGGTCTTGATTATCAAAGTTTAAAGAAACTTCAGCACGTGACGCCTCTTTACGACTGGCTGAGCCCATAAAAATTACATCACTCATGGCATTGGTTCCTCGTAAAGATTTGACAGATTGCTCTCCTAAAACCCAACGTATGGCATCAACTATATTGGATTTTCCGCTTCCATTTGGACCCACAATACACGTAATGTTGTTTTCTAACATAATATTTATTTTATCCGCAAATGACTTAAACCCATTTGCTTTGATACTTTTTAGATACATGATACCCTCCTTTATTTATTTTTTGGTTATTTATCGTTTTAATTCATTATTTTGTTCTTCCATATATTTTACAATTAAATCATTAATTTCTTGCGTAGTAAAATAATACTCCGTTTTATTTTCTTCTAAAAGTCCATAATATTTTAAAATATCTTTAAAATAAACTCCTTCTTCAGCAAAATATTTGTCGATTTAAATTAAATTTGTGTTCTTCTCCTGTTTCATCTTTTACATAATACATTAAATATGGTTCAACAATAATTGTATCATCAGTTACAAATACATTTTTAAATAAATCTTCATTTTCTATTATCAGTTGTTTTAGATATGTTTCATTTAAGATACTATTTAATTCTAAATTTTCATAATTCGATTTGTTTAAACTATAATATTCTTGAAAAATACCATATTAGAAATATTTTTTAAATCACTATGACTTTGATAGATTATCTTTCGTTGCCAAAAAGTTTCAACAATAAATCCTAATTCTCCTTTTTCTGTTTCTCCTACTTTAATATTTAAATGACCCAATTTTTCTTTACCAATTGGATTCCCATCAACACATAAAGTAGTTTCATATAAATATTCAACATTAACCATATTATTTTCAATAGCATATGTTTTCCAAAAATCATCATTGATTTCTAAATTAGGATTTTTTAAAAGTTCTTTTCTTAAAAATAATTCTAAAGAGACTGAGTTAATTTTATAAATATCCAAATTATAAAATTTTTTTTCTGTTACTCTTCCGTCTTCTATGATCGTATAATTCATTTCATCTTGTTTAATATAAGGATAAATTTTTTCTCCATCCCATAAAAGATTTGTTACGTCTTTATAAGGAAGTATTTTTGTTTCTAAATCATTTTCACTTAATTTTTCATTGCTCAAAGCAATAAGTGAAGCAACTAAACTTTCACTATCTTCAATTTTAATATAATTTCCAGAATAACGATAACTATCCATCATTGCATTTAAACAGTCATTAATATAAGAAATATTAATATCTGGGTATATTTTTTTTAAATCATTTAAAATATACATTGGTCCTTCATTATTATAACGATTATAATCAAAACCTACAAATGTTAGTAAATAATCTAAAACAAAGCCTTCCTCCTTATAAGTTTCCGTCGGCATAATAAATTCAACTATTTTATTAGTGAAAGCCTCCTTTAAAGCTGAGCAATTTGGAGTACCTCGGTAATAAATATTTCCATCTTTTTCACCATAAAAAGTAAAAGTTGTATGAGCCAGTTCATGATATAAAGTTGCTTCTTTACTTCCTATTTTATAATTAATTTTATTTTTATTAGGTGCGTAACAGGCTTGTGAATTATCTTTGAATGTTTCTTGATACTTTTCTTCACTCATGGCTTCTGTTTCAAGTGTTTGCAAATTCACATAAAAGATTCTTAAGTCAGCGGAAGGTTCATTTTTATAAATGGCTTCGGCTAGATTGTGGGCTAAACTTTTAAAATGATCATCTAAATTCGGATTATTAGCGATAACTTTATCAATGTCTTCTAAAGTAACAGGAGGAATTTGAAATATAGCGTTCCATTCCTCTAATGAAGTTATTTCATGATATTCAGGAGTTTTTTGTGTTACCGTAATCACTTCATTTTCTGTTTTGGCTTCAGTTTCCGCTTCTATCGTCCATGTTGTCGTTTCTTGTGGCAATTCTTCTTTCCCACACGCGGATAAAACAAGTGATATAGCAATACTTAAGGCTCCTACTCTTACTTTTTCTTTAAACGTATACTCTTTTACACTCGGTAAAATAAAGGGATTATGTTCATTATAAATTTTATTCAAAACTTTGTATTCTTCTAAAGTGGGGTAAAGATAGTTTCCTTCTTTATTTTTTTCTAAAAAAGTATAACGATGCAATTCATCTACAAAAATAGTAAATACTTTATTGTTATACCTGATATCAAAACATTTTTTAAATTTCTTATCCATAAGTCCTCCTATTTTTTACAAGATTTTTGATAAGCATCTTTAGCGGCTTTTTGTTCGGCTTCTTTTTTTGAATGTCCTACTCCTCTACCATAAATCATGCCATTAATTTGTACTTCTATTGTAAAGGTACGGTTGTGAGCGGGTCCTTCTTCTTTCGTTACAATGTATTCCAAGCTTTTTTTGTCGGTTTGAACCATTTCTTGAAGCAAAGATTTGTAGTCATAATTAAAACGGACTTTTTTTTCGATATAGGGCTTAATTAAATTTAAAGTATAATTCTTAGCCACTTCTAAACCTTGTTCTAGATAAATAACCGCTAAGACACTTTCAAATACATCTGCTACAATGGTGTCGTTTACATCTTTTTCTTGACCATGACCTACGAGGATGTATTTTTTTAAATCAATGTCTTCGGCGTAAGTGGCAAGTGCTTCTTCGCAAACGTAACTGGCTCTTATTTTGCTCATATTTCCTTCATTGTCTTTTGTGTTTAAAAATAAATATTCACTTGATATTAATTCTAAGACCGCATCTCCTAAAAATTCTAAACGTTCATAGTTTTCTCCACCTTTTTCATTTGAATAGGAACTGTGGGTCAAAGCGGTTTCTAAAAGTTTTTCATTTGTTATCTCTATTCCTAAACTTTTTAGTTTTTCTTTCATAATCGGCCTCCAAGTTTTTCTTAAGTATTATATCATGAATTTATAAAATTAGTAAATGAATGGCGTTGCAAAGTTAATTTTTTCGTGTATAATAACAACCCACATAGGGAGTTTTTATTATGAATTTAGTCTCTTTCATTAATCGATTAATTTTAAAAAAAGTGTTTGAAGTTTTATTCGTTCTTTTTCTTATTTTTTTATCTTTAATCTTAATTTTTCGTCAAAGTTTTCAAACAATTTTTCAAGACATTTCTTATTTTAAAGAAACGAATTATACACATATTTATATTGAAAATAATTCTCTACCTTATCGTATACATGTAATTAATGAAACTTATACTAAAGAAACTTTTCAATTAATGTTAAGAATTCCTTCTTGTTCAGAATCAATTAATCTTAAAATCAATGGATTATTTGTTAGTCTTAATGATTTAGATCAAAAAGATGAAAATACCTTTTTAGTTTTAAAAGACGAAATTGTCGCTGATGAAAAAAAATATGTTATTGATTTTTTAGACACGCCAGTTTCAGATGCTGAATTTTATTTAGAAAATATTTTAAGAATTTAATCTTATTGATTGCTGTTTTATTTTGTAGTAAAATAGAACTATGAAAAAGGGAATTATTTTTATCATTCGATGTTATCAAATTGTTCCTTTTGCTTCGCATCGTTTTTGTCGTTTTTATCCTACTTGTAGCAATTATATGATTGAGGCAATTGAAACATTTGGCGTAAAAAAAGGAATAAAATTGGGACTTAAGCGTCTAAAAAAATGTCATCCAAAAGGCACTTTTGGTTATGATCCTGTCCCAAATAAAGGAGAAGATTTATGAAAAGATATTTAATTGTGCTAACCCTTACATGTGTTTTATTATTTGGAAGTGCTTGTAGTCAAAGTAATACAACTGAATTAAAAATTGCTACGACAGTTTACCCCATTTACTATTTAGTAAATGAAATTTTTCCAAATGAACATACTCTTAGCATTTATCCAGATGGTGCAGATGTAAAAAATTACACGTTAACTGAAAAAAGAATTGAAGATTATAGTACTAATGATTTGTTTATTTATAATGGATTATCCAATGAACTGGCGATTGCTAAAGATTTAATCAATGCTAATAAAAGTTTAAAAGTCATTGACGTTTCTTTTGGGTTAAAGTTTAATGATGGTTTGGAAGAATTATGGTTATCTCCTAATTATTATTTAATGTTAGCCACAAATATTAAAAATAATTTAAAAAAATTAAGTGATAATAAATACTTTTTAGAAGAAATTGAAAAAAATTATAAAGTATTAGAAGAAAACTTATCTATTATGGATGCGAATTTAAGAGAAATTGCCAAGGATGCTCAAAATCTTAATCGAAATACTATCGTTGCTTCCCATTCTCTTTTCAAATATTTAGAAAACTATGGTTTTCAAGTTATCGCTTTAGATGATGCTACTGTTGATTTAAATATGGTTAAAGAAAATTTTAAAAACGGTACTTATACAATGCTTTTTATAAAAAGTAATGAAAATAAAAACGATTTAATTCGAAATTTAGAAGAAGAATATAAAATTAAAGTTATATCAGTCAATACTATGGAAACTCTTACCAAAGAAGAAAAAGACAATAATGATACTTATTTTAATATCATGGAAGACTATTTTGAAAATATACGAAAAGCAACTTTAGGAGAGTAATCTCCTTTTATTTTGTCGATAATTATCTATGAGATAGTGTAATGAATTGTCGGGAAAAGCCAGAAAAGAAAATCAAGATAGATGA
>CAJTYF010000007.1 GCA_910583945.1 uncultured Bacilli bacterium | reverse complement strand
TATTTCAATTATACACTACTTTTATTTATCAGTCATTATGTTTAACACAACATTCAAAAAAAGAAAATGGAACGAAAGTAATTTTAAGTTTACCAATAGAAAAAATAAGAGACGATTCTTATACAAAATGAAAAATTAGCCTCATCGAAAGATATAAAAAATGTTTCAATATTTAATTAAAAAAAGAAGTTCTTTTTTTTTGTTTTAAAAATAAAATGAAGTAGTGATGACTATGAAAAAAATAATTGTAATGGTAGTATTTTTATTATTTCCTGTGGTTGTAAATGCTTATAGTGCAAGAAATATTATTGCTATGGACATGGATACTAATCGAGTTTTATATGGTGAAAGGATTCATGATCAACATTTAATTGCAAGTATTACAAAAATTATGACGGCTATTGTTGTTATAGAAAATAGTAATTTAGAAGATTTGGTTGAAATTAATGATGTGGTGTTAAAGTCTTTTGGTAGTGGGATTTATGTTGAAGTGGGGGAAAAAATTAGTTTAAAGGATTTACTTTATGGTTTGATGCTTAGAAGTGGAAATGATGCGGCTTTAGCTATAGCGGACTATGTGGGAGGAAATGTTGATGATTTTGTTCGTTTAATGAATTTAAAAGCTAGTGAAATTGGTATGAAGAATACCCAGTTTATTAATCCTCATGGGCTCGAAAATAACAAAGGAGAAGGGAATTTGTCCACTGCCTATGATATGGCTCTTTTATCAAGTTACGCGATGCAAAATGAAATCTATCAAGAAATAGTTAAAACAAAGAATTATGTTGCTAAAAGTGATAAAAAAACGTATAGTTGGACAAATAAGAATAAATTGTTAAACGCTTATGACTACACGACTGGAGGTAAAACTGGTTTTACAGAAAAAGCCAGAAGAACGTTAGTTTCTACTGCATCAAAAGAAGATAAAAATGTGACAATCGTGACTTTGAATGATGGAAACGATTGGGATGATCATGAGAAACTTTATGAAACGGTTTTTGATATGTATAATAAGGAATTAATTCTTGATAAAAATCAATTTAAGATTGAAAAGGAAAATTACTATAAAGATGAATTATATATTAAAGCGGATGTGTATGTGCTTTTAAAAGAAGAAGAAAAGAAAGATGTAACTTTAAATATTAATTTAAGAAAGCTAGAGGATTATGAAGATCAAACTATCGTGGGAACTGTAGAAATTAAATTAAAAGATGAGGTTTTAAAGGTTGTTAATGTTTATATTCGTAAAAACCAAGAGGGATCTAAAAAGGAAAGTTTTTTTAAAAAGATTTTAGGATGGTTTAAACATGATTAATGTTTTATGGAGCTGTTTCATATTAATTGGTATTTTATTTACGTTTTTATGTGGAGATTTGAATGCTATTAATAATACCATTTTAACGAGTGCTAAAAGTGGTTTTGATATGATTATTGATTTAGTCCCTATATTAGTTTTATGGTCAGGTATTATGAAAATCTCTGAAAAAAGTGGAATGCTTGATAAAATCGCTCGATTGTTTCTTCCTGTTTTGAGAAAACTTTTTCCTTCTTTAAAAAAGGATAGTAAGGCTTTAGGGTATATTTCTTCGAATATTGCGGCGAATGCTTTAGGTCTTGGAAGTGCGGCGACTCCTTTTGGTTTAAAAGCCATGGAAGAGATGCAAAAGGAAAATAAGAATAAAGAGGTCGCTAGTGACGCTATGATTACTTTTCTTGTTCTGAATACCAGTGGTGTTACCATTATTCCAACGACGGTTATTGCGTTACGCATGATGTATCATAGTCATAATCCAGAAGAAATTATTATTCCGGCTATTTTAGCAACAATATGCTCTAGTACAGCGGGTTTAATCCTTGATTATATAAGGAGGAAAAAAAGATGAGTTTTTTATCAAAAATAGTCATTCCTTTATTTGTTGTTTTTGTTATTTTTTATGGTTTAAAAAAGAAGGTCATGATTTACGATACGTTTTTAGAAGGGGCTAAAGAAGGATTGGTTACAGTATTTAACATCTTTCCTTCTATTATTGCCATGGTTTTTGCTATTAATATTTTTTTAAATAGCCATATCTTAGAAACGTTTTTAGGGATTTTTGAACCTGTTTTTTTAAAAGTGGGTCTTCCATTAAATATTTTGCCAATGGCTCTTGTTAGACCTATTTCTGGAACAGCTTCTTTAGCGGTTTTAAATGATATTTTTGTTAATTTTGGACCTGATTCTTACGCGGGGAGACTTGCTTCTACATTGCAAGGTTGCACTGATACAACGATTTATGTTCTTGCACTTTATTTTGGAAGCGTAAAAATAAAGAAAACAAGGCATGCTTTATCAACGGGTTTGTTTGCGGATCTGATTGGTATTTTAGCAAGTTTAGTGATTGTATCCTTCTTTTTTTAACTGGAGCGAATTTGACAGTGCTTTCTGATTATGTTAAAATAGATACTGTTCCGCAAAAAGAAGAGGTAGAGTAAAATGAAAAATTTACCGTCGGTTAAGGCCTTTATGGCCCTGATCGCGATTTTCCTTGGTAATTTATTATTATCCGCAATAGTAATGAATGAATCTCAAGGAGTAAATAGTAGTGAAACGTTATTAATGAATGATTATTTATCGGTTCATTCATCTAATAATCGTGAAGCTTTAATGGAAAAAAAGGTGAGCTTGTTCGAAGAAGTTCAAGAAAATGTTATTGAAGAAGAGCCCATTGTTTATGATGGAATGACTTTGAAAGAACTGGCTAGTAAATTAGATAAAAACTTGAAATCTACGTTGACTGGATATGGAATGGTTTTTGCAAAGTATTCACTAAAATACGAAGTTGATCCTTATGTTGCTTTGGCAATTGTTTTACATGAAACAGGTTGTGGGAGTGGCAGATGTAGTACTTTAACGAGTCAGTGCAATAATATTGGAGGAATGAAAGGTACTAATAAATGTGGAAATGGTCCTTATGCTCGATTTAAAAGCTTAGATTCGGGAATTGAAGCATTTTTTAAGAATTTATCTTCTAATTATTATAAAAAAGGATTGAGAACGCCTGAGCAAATTGGAAAAAAATATGCGGAAAGTAGTACTTGGGCCTCTAGAATTCGATTTTATATTAATCAAATCCAAAAAAGTTAATGAAGAGAAATTACTAAAGTTATTTTAGTAGTTTTTTTTTGCAAGCAAATAAAAAAAGTACTTTAATAATGATGAAGTACTTTTTAAATCGTTAATTTGTTTCTTCTTTTTTTACGTAAATGGTGTAAGTTTTTGTTTTTTTAGATTCATCGGTTACAGTGATTTTGCAAGCAGTCGTTTGATTGGTTAATGCACAAGCCGTATTGCTAACTGTACTGGTTGCTTCTATAGGTGTGGCTGTAAAAATAATTTCCTGTATATTTTCGCTCACTGTGAGATTGTATTCTGTGGTATCTTTACTAAATGTTGGGGAAAGTGTTCCATGGCTAGGAATTAAATTTTTTAATGAAGTGGTGTCGGTTGAGGATGAACTAGAATTATTTAATTTCGCATGAATTGTTAATCCATCACTCATATTATTTTTAAAAATACTATAAGCGGATTTTATAACAAATTTTAAGTTTGCATTGCTTGTCGCCACATAAGTGTAAGAGGTGGAATTGGTATAGCCCAAACTAATTAAAGAGCCGTCAGTATTTTCCAAGTATACTTGATAACCTAATGTACCAATATGGGCATTATTATAAGCAATTCTTTCTTGATAATATTTGGCTGACCATTCACGATAATTTTCATTAAAATAAGTTTGAAGTTCATTCGTATCAATAGCCACTGGAGTTTTAATAGGATCCCATGTAATCGTTATCGAAGATCCATTTACTAAAGCATTTCCGTTAGTTGGTGTATCTAATTTGCTAAAACGATTCGATACTTCTGTTGGCTCGGTTCCTTGTTTAAATAAGTAAGAGTGTTTTAAGTCAGCTGGAGTATTCTCACTAGGCAATTTAAGAGGAATGGTATTATCTTCAACTGTTACTTCTACCACCCCACTAGGTTTTGAAAATTTAGCGTTTTGTTTGTATATTTTATTAGCAAGAGTTGACATAATGCTTCTTCTTGCTCTTCCTCCAGTCGTACTTGTTAAATAACCTTGTTTGTTGTTATCGTAACCATACCATAAAGATATTGAATAATCAGAGGTATATGTATTGACCCAATGATTAGGTGTCGCGTTGGTTGGAATACCTAATTGTTTGGCGTCTGCTGCTGAAATCGTAGTAGTTCCACTTTTTGAAGCTACTTCTGTTCCCGCTACTTTAATAGGACCAGCGACATTTCGACCTGTTGCTTCTTGTAATATAGAGGTGATAATATAGGCTGTTTCTTCACTCATTACTTTGTTTTTTGTATACTTATATGGAATTTCTTGTTCTGTTTCTGTGTAGATAATTTTAGTAAAGGCATAAGGTTCTATATAATAACCTCCTCTTGCAAAAGCAGCATAGGCAGCGCTAGATTCTAATGGGCTAATTCCTTTCCAACCTCCAATTGATTTGGATTCAAATAGTTCACAATTAATGGCTTTTCCATTATTATCGTGTTCACAAAGATCGATTCCTAAACTTTTAGCAAATTCGGCTTTTTGCTCTTCAGTGGTTTGTTGAAAAGCTTGAAGAGCAGGAATGTTTCGAGAATCGATTAGAGCTTCTTTAAATGTGATTAATCCTTCGAAACGTCCATCATAGTTTTTTAAAGGTGTGCCATTAGAATAAGTATAAGGTTCATCAAATAAGAGGTTACCAGGTGAAGCATTTCCGTATTCAATCCATGGACCATAATCAATAATAGGTTTGGCTGTTGAACCAGGTTGTTTTTGCATAAGAGCTCGATTATCACCTTTAGCTACATAATTTCTTCCTGGTCCTAAAGCTACGACTGAACCGTCTACCGTAGAAGTTACGGCAATGCCATTTTGAACTTTATCGTCTGTAAATTTGTATAATTCACCATTTTCAAATGCAACGATTACGTCTTGAATACTTCGATCTAGTGTTGTATAAATGGTCATTGGAACTTGAGCAGGATTGTTTCCTGTTTTTTCTTCAACATCTTGTAAAACATAATCGATAAAAGCTTGATAGCCTTTATTAGTTGTTGTGGTTTTATCTTCAATTTTCAAAAGAGATTGAATGGGAATTGCTGCGGCATCACTTGCTTCATCTTTAGTAATGTAACCATGTCTCACCATTAAATCTAAAACAATTTTTTGTCTTGTTTTAGCACGTTCAGGATGTTTTATAGGATCAAAATAGGTGGGGTTGTTAAACATTCCAACAAGTAACGAAGCTTCAGGTAATGATAAATCTTTTACAGATTTACCAAATAAGCTTTGACTTCCTTGTTCTACACCATAAATACCTGAATAATAGGTCGAACCTCCTTGAAACCATTGAGAATTTACATAAAATTCAATAATTTCTTCTTTAGTGTAAGCTTTTTCAATTTTAAATATTGACATATAAATGTCTTTAAATTTACGAATAATACCTTTTATTCCACTGGATTCTATTTTATTATTTTCACTTTTACTGTAAGTATTTTTAGCGACTTGCATGGTTAAAGTAGAGGCACCACCCGCATCGTCTTGACCCATGACTTGTTTGATACTCGCTTTTAAAAATCTTGCTGCATCAAAACCATTGTGTTGAAAAAATCTTGAATCTTCTGTTGCCACAAGAGCATCAATAAGCACTTCAGGTAAATCATCGTAAGTTGAAAGAATTCGATTTTCTTGACCAATACGAGCAAATTCTTCTCCTTTATTGTCTAATAATACCGTAGGAACTGTACTATAAAGTTTGGTTTTGGTAAAATCTGGAGCAGTAATAACAATGTAAGCCCCAAAACTTAAAGTACCTATGGCAGCGACAATTCCTAAAACCATCATGATGATTAAAAAAATATGTCTTTTTTTTCTAGGCTTTTCTTCCTTTTTCTTTCTTTTAAATTTTAATTTTAGCTTTTTCATTTATGCATCCTCCTTAAAATATATGATATCTACTATTTTTAAATAATCTAGAAGAGGTCTAAATCCATAAGGAATTAAATAACCTTTTTCTTTGATGTATTCGTATTCAATACTTTTTCTATCCTTTTTTTCTAAGTAATCAATAAAATCTTCTCCTAGTAATAAGTAAACCAGTCCATTTATTTTTATGATTAAAAAAGCAATTCCTTGATGTTCTATTACTTTTTTTAAATGATAGATTTGGTGTTCATGAATATTGGCTAAAGGAAAAGAGGTTTTATGTTCAGTGACTTTTGCTTCAAATTCAATGTACTTGCCACGATATAAACCGTTATAGTCTAACGTGGAAGGTTCTTTAAAAAAAGCTCGATCAATGACTTTCCCTTTTTTTGAATAAGACACTTTAGCGACTCCAATGGGTGTTGGTTTTTTATAAATTAAGGCCTTGTTTATTTCTATGTAATAGTCATTCGTCAGATTTAATTCTTCTTCCAAGTCCATTCCTCTATTTTTATAGGATAAAGGTTTTTTATAATTTTTTTCAATGTTGTTTGGATAATTCATACAAAGCACCTATTACCAATTATACTATAAAATGAATGGTTTTACTATATTAAGGAAAAGAACTTTACAAAATTGTTTGTTTAATCCATAATAAGAGAAATAGGAGGTTTGGTTATGTTTCCTTATTATAAAATGTTAGAAAATGCAAGTGATTTTTGTATTTATCTGTTGCGAGATGCATTCGATTGCAATCGTGACTTAAAAGTTTTAAAAGAAATGGATGAGGATTTTTTAAAAAAGTATCAGGGGCTGTTTATTAAATTAAATTTTTTGGAGCGTTTTATTGAATCTCATGACGAAAAGTTTGGTGTTCCCCCGTTTTGTCAAGATACTTGGACAATGTATGAAATGTTTTCTTATAAAGATGAGTTAAAACAAGAACGATTGGAATGTGGGTTAGAAGAAATAAAGTTTATTACTGATTCCTATTCTTTAACAAGAAAATTTAAAGAATATGAAGTTTATTTAAATTTTTTTATTGAATTTTACCCACAAGATAATGCTTTCTTTAAAAAATTACAAAAGGAAATGAAAGAATGTTTAAGTGAGTTAAAAAAAGTCATTCAAATTCCGCCGAAAAGTCGAGTTATAAAAAAAGTTATTCCAGAAGGATGGTATATGACAACAAATGGTTCTCTGTATAATCCAAATGGCATCGTAGGTTATGATGTAAAAGGACATAAGGATGGAAATTTAAAAAATGATTTAGATTTGATTAGAGAAAAGTTGAAAAAAAATGAAGCCATTACGATGCGTTATTTTGATAAACAAGAAAGTTATATTGATCATTTAAAAAAGATAAAAAAAGCAGGATGGTCATCAGAAATGGATTTTCAACTTTATGCGAATTTCATTTATGATTTTAATCCTGTTTTAACAAGAGAACTGTTAGAAGAAAAAAACATGAGTAATCAAATTTTCGATTTACCAGAGGAAGAATTTATAACCTTACTACTTGGAAGAACAAAAAAAACAATCATTCGAAAGTTTCAGGAAAGAGAATATTTTCTTCAATTTGTGAAATCAAATATGGAGATAAAAAGAAGTTATCAATCGAATATAAATACGTTAGTTATTGGCTATTTTGAGGCGGTAGTTTCTATATATAAAGCATTCTCTAAATTAAACGAATCAAAGAAAAAGAAAGAAAATGTGGAGAAAATCTATTCTGAATGCTTAAAATTTTATAAAAATCGATACGAAGAAGTCTTGATGCGTTTTTGTGGTTTTTCCAAAATCGAGCGAAGCGAAAAGAAAATAACGACGGCTCGTTTAAATGGTATTCAATTATTTAAAGCGTATTTAGAGAAAGGCTTTGATTTGTATATTATACCGCCAGTGGTTTATGATAAATATTTAGATGATGTAAATGTTTGTGATATGCACTTATTTATACTGGAACATTATTTTTCAGATGAATTAAAAGAATATAAAGGAAAAGGACGAGTGTTAATTCAAGATATTAATTGTTAAGTTTTGTCGAAACGCTTTTTCTATTTTTTTTTATTTAGTATTCTAATTATGGTGATGAAATGGTGCGGGTAGACAAATTGTTTAATGAAATGATTGAAAAAGTAAAAGAGTGTTCTTTATTGTTAGAAAAGAAAAGTCTAAATGTGGAAGAAAACATATACTATACTAGTGATGAAAAGGATAAGTGACTTGACAAAATTCGCTATATTTTATTATAATTAAGTTTGTAAGAAGGTGGTAATTTTGTATAGTGATAAAATTTCATTGTCTGCTGATGATATTTTAGAAAAAGATTTTAAAATCGATGCAAGAGGTTATCGTCCTCAAGAAGTAGATAAGTTTTTGGATCTCATAATTTCTGATTATACAGAATTTAGTGCCATTATTAAAAGACAGGATAAAGAAATTAAGACTTTAATGGAAGAAAATCGAAAATTAAAGCAAGAATATAACAAACTTCGTAATCGTGTTGAAGCAGCAGCGGATGAGGGAAGTACAAGAAATCCTGTCAATAATGTTGATGTACTTAGAAGATTAAGTCAACTAGAAAAAATAGTTTTTGGTAAAGATGAATAAATCAAAGGGCAAATGCTGCATAGTTGTATGTAGAGGAAAGTCCATGCTCACACAATCTGGGAGGATTGTAGTGTTCGTGCTTAGGGAAAAAATAACCTAAGGCAAGGAAACTTGACGGCGAAGAACATACCTTAAAAGGTATAAGTATTTGTAAAGTGCCAAAGAGACGAGCTAATTTGGAAACGAATTAGGTGGAACGTGGTAAACCCCGCGAGTGAGAAACCCAAATTTGGTAGGGGAGCTTCTGAATCGGAATAAAGAACGATGAAGAGGACCTAAATATAGGTAGATAAATATTTGCCGCACCGTAAGGTGTTACAGAACATGGCTTATTTTGGTTTATTTATTTTTTATAAAGGAGTGAAAAATCTTGAACGGTATTGGAAAGTTGTTCCGAGTTACCAGGGAGGAAGCTGGTGTCACGATTAGTGAAGCTAGTAAAGATTTGGATATAAAAGAGGTTATTTTACAAAATATTGAAGATGGCAACATCGGATGTTTTAAAGATATTTATGTTTTAAAGAATAATATTTATAATTATTCCAAATATTTAGGGATTGATTCAGATAAGGTTATTGATGAATTTAATGAATACATGTTTGAATATACTTCAAAAATCCCTGTGAAAGAAATTGAAAAAAAGATACAAAATTCTGTTAAAAATGAAAAGAAAGAAATTGCTTCACCTTATACAAAATCAAGTAAAAAAAGAACGAAAAATATTTATATCTTATTATATAGCGTTGGCATTTTTATTTTTTTAGTCACATTTATTTGGAGTGTTAAACAGATTGTAATTCACAGAGAAGTTTCACAGGCAGTTAGTTATGTTAAGTAAGGAGAAAAAAATGAATTTACCAAATAAAATTACTTTATTTAGAATTGTTTTATCGATTTGTACTTTGGTTTTATTACTTATTCCGTGGTATCATTTTGGTATTTCTTTTCCTACTTTTTCTGTTGCTGGAAAAGTAGTGATTGAAAGTAAATATTTAATTGCAGGGGTCTTATTTGTTATTGCTTCTCTTACGGATATTTTTGATGGTTATCTTGCACGTAGTAAAAATATGGTTACTGATTTTGGTAAAGTTATGGATGCGATAGCGGATAAAATACTAGTAAATGGCGTTTTAATTTTACTTGCTCATGATGGCTTTATTTCTGTGTTGATACCTATTGTTGTTGTTACTCGTGATACGATTGTGGATTCGATTAAGTGTGTGTGTGCTAATCAAGGAAAAGTTGTTGGAGCGAGTAAAATGGCGAAAGTGAAAACGATTTTAATGATGATAGGCGTTTCTTTTATGTTATTTTATAATGTTCCTTTTGAATTAGTGCGTCTTCCATTTGCAGATATTTTTATCTATTTAGCCTGTATCTTATCAATTATTTCTGGTTGTGAGTATTATTACACTTCTAAAAATTTGTTGTTTAAGAAAAACAATTCTTGAGAGAGTTGTTTTTTGGTGCTATTAAGGGCCTTAAGGGAAAATAAAAAATTGGGGGTCTAAATATCTCAGCAATATGAAGAAATCTAAGGAAAGATTTAGAAGAATTATGTGCTATATCAGGAAAGTTATTAGAGACGTTTAAAAAAGTTTTAGCTCTTTCAGAACCTGATTGTGAAATTTTGAAGGCTATTTTATTAAAACCACTATTTAGTTTAAAATTAGAATTAAAAGAAGAACTTATTTTTAGTGAAGCTTATTTGGATGCAGTCGTTAAAAAAGCTTTAACATTAAATACAGGAGCGACTTCTTTAGATGAAATTGTGGAAGAATCGACGGAAATGGCTCAATGGGAAATTTTAATTCATCCTAAAAAATATAAATATCTTTTTCTTGATGAAAGGTGTGTTTGGAGTAATTTAGATTGTTATTTAGAAGATCAAGAAGGAAATAAAATATCGTTACGTGAAGTGAATGATTCAGAAATGAGTATGAAAAGAAAATTAAACAGTAAAAAATAAAACCATAAAAATTAAAAAAAGTCAACAAAATTTAAATAATTTGTCATTGACTTTTCTTTTTTTTTATTTTATAATTTTGAGTACAGTTAATCTTTTAGAACGAATGGTGATTTTTTGGAACATTATTTTACAAATAACGAAACTATGAAAAGCGAATTAAGAGAGATAAAATATACCTATCAAGCTTGCTCTTTTGTCTTTACAAGTGATTGTGGGGTATTTTCAAAAGATAAAATTGATTTTGGAAGTCGATTGTTAGTAGAAACTTTGTTACAAGAAGAAAAGGGCTATAAAAATATTCTGGATGTGGGTTGTGGTTATGGATTTATGGGGATTGTTTTATCTAAATTTTTTAATTTAGAAGCTACTCTTATCGATGTCAACAAACGAGCGGTGCATTTGACCGAAATGAATTTAAAAAAAAATCAAGTAAAGGGTGTCGCTTTTGTTAGTGATCTTTATCAAAATGTGAGTGGTGTTTTCGATTTAATTATAACGAATCCACCTATACGGGCGGGGAAAAAAGTGGTTTTAACTCTTTTAAAAGAAGCTAAAAACTATTTGAATGAGCAAGGTGTGTTATGGTTTGTAATTCGAAAAGATCAAGGGGCAAAAAGTATTATTAAAGAAATGGAAAAAGAGTATCGAGTGACTATCCAAAAAAAAGAAAAGGGTTTTTATGTTATAAAAGCAAAAATAAGTTGACATTAAAATGCAACACTGTTAAAATTATAAATTGGTGACGTGTTAAATTTTTTAGGAAATTCGTTCGTTAAAAAAATATGTTAGATGGGGTGAAATCGTGGCTTTTAAATTAAAAAAATTTGGAGATTATTCTGAGAGAAGAAGCTTTTCAAAGTCAAAAAATACTATGGAACTTTCTGATTTATTGGAAGTTCAAAAAAAATCTTATAATTGGTTTTTAGAAGAAGGAATTAAGGAAACATTCGAAGAATTGTTCCCGGTTGAGAGTTTTACAGGAAATGTGACTATTGATTTTGGTGACTATTCTTTTGACACGCCTAGATATTCTATTAAAGAATCAAAGGAAAGAATGGTTAATTATGCTGCACCTTTAAAGGTACAAGCAAGAGTTTTTATTCATGAAACGGGTGAAGTCAAAGAACAAGAAATTTTCTTGGGGGATATGCCATTAATGACAGATGCTGGAACATTTATTATTAATGGAGCAGAACGTGTTATTGTTTCACAACTCGTTCGTTCACCAAGTATTTATTTTAAAAGGGAAATTGATAAAAATGGACGCCGGATTATTAGTGGTGAAGTGATACCAAATCGTGGTACATGGTTAGAGTATGAGTTAGACGCTAGAGATGTTATGTATGTAAGAATTGACAGAACAAGGAAGGTTCCTGTTACAACTTTCTTAAGAGCACTTGGTTTATCAAATGATGAAGATATTAAAAGTGTTTTTGGAGAAAACGATTATTTAGAGAATACTTTACTTAAGGATAGCACTAAAAATACAGATGAAGCACTTATTGAAATTTATGAAAAGTTACGTCCTGGAGAACCAGCGACACTTGATAGTGCTAAAAATCAATTGGTTACGAGATTTTTTGATCATTTCCGTTATGATTTAGCACGTGTAGGACGTTATAAATTTAATAAAAAATTAAATGTAGCGGATCGTCTTTTAAATACAACTTTAGCAATTGATATTAAAGATGGTAGTGAAATTGTAGCTAAAAAAGGAGAAATTGTTACTAAAGAGGTCTTAGAGAAGATTAAACCTATTTTAAAAAATGGATTTGGAATGAAAAAAACCATTATTAATGAAGAACTTGATACGTATGATCAAATTCAAGAAATTTTGGTTTATGATAAGAATAACAGTGAAAAAGTAATTAAGATTATTGGTAATGATCCAACCATTGATATTAAAAGATTGACTATTTCCGATATTTATGCTTCCATTTCTTATTATTTGAATTTACATGATGGTATTGGAAATGTTGATGAGATTGATCATTTAGGTAATCGTCGTGTCCGTCAAGTGGGAGAACTTATTCAAAACCAATTTAAAGTGGGGATGTCTCGTATGGAAAGAGTCATTCGTGAGCGTATGACTACTCAAGAAATTGATGCGGTGACGCCAAAATCATTAATTAATATTCGTCCTGTTACAGCTGTTTTAAAAGAATTTTTTGGTTCTTCTCAGTTGTCTAAATTCATGGATCAAATTAATCCCATTGCCGAGTTAACCGATAAGCGTCGTTTATCTAGTTTAGGTCCTGGTGGATTATCAAGAGACCGTGCTGGTATGGATGTTCGTGATGTTAATGCTTCTCACTATGGAAGAATTTGTCCAATCGAATCCCCAGAAGGTCAAAACATAGGGCTTATTACTTCTTTGGCTGGTTACGCTAAAATTAATGAATATGGATTTATTACAACACCTTATCGTAAAGTGGCTGAGGGTGTTGTTCAAATGGATGATATCGTTTATATGACAGCCGATGAAGAAGCTGATTATTATATTTCTCAAGCAACCGTTAAACTTGATGAAAATAATCGAATTGTAGAAGATGAAGTTTTAGTGCGTATTAATGGCGATAATGTGATGTGTAAACGTGAACAAGTTAATTTTGTTGACGTGGCACCAAGTCAATTAGTGGCTATTACAACAAGTTGTATTCCGTTCCTTGATTACGATGATGCGAATCGTACTTTGATGGGAGCAAACATGCAACGTCAAGCTGTCCCTCTTTTAACTTGTGATTCTCCAATCGTTGGGACAGGTGTTGAACATGTAGCTGCTAAATATTCTGGAAGTACTGTCGTTTCTAAAACCGATGGTGTGGTTGAATACGCGGATGCTTTAAAAATAGTGATTAAAAGCCCAAAAGGAAAAGAAACTTATTATTTAGCTAATTTTGAAAGAACCAATGCCTCTAGTAGTTTGAATCATCGTCCTTTAGTTAAGGTAGGAGATAGTGTTCATATTGGTCAAGTTATTGCTGATGGACCAAGTACTCAAAACGGTGAACTTGCTTTAGGTAAAAACATGACCGTTGCGTTCATGACTTATAATGGTTATAACTATGAAGATGCGGTTATTTTAAATGAAAATTTGGTTAAAGATGATGTTTATACATCTTTACATATTGAAAGATATGAAATCGAATGTCGAGATACAAAATTAGGACCAGAAGAAATTACCCGTGATATTCCAAATGTAGGGGAAGAAGCCAGAAGAAACTTAAATGCGGAAGGTATCGTTCGTATTGGAACAGAAGTAAAAGAAGGCGACATTTTAGTTGGTAAAGTGACTCCAAAGGGAGTACAAGAGTTAACGAGTGAAGAAAAATTATTACATGCTATTTTTGGTGAGAAAACTCGTGAAGTCCGTGATACATCCTTAAAAGTAGAACATGGTGCGGATGGTATTGTTCATGATGTTAAAGTCTATACGAAAGAAAATAGTGATGATATGCCAGCAGGTGTATTCAAAATTATTCGTGTGTATATTATTCAAAAACGTAAAATTCAAGTTGGAGATAAAATGAGTGGTCGTCACGGAAATAAAGGTGTTATCAGTTTAGTTTTACCAGAAGAAGATATGCCTTATTTACCAGATGGAACGCCAGTAGATATTATGCTTAATCCATTAGGGGTGCCAAGTCGTATGAATATTGGACAAATTTTAGAAGTTCATTTAGGAATGGCTGGAAAAAAATTAGGTGTTAAATATGCTACACCAGTATTTGATGGCGCAACTTTAGAGGATATCCATGAGGAAATGCGTGAAGCGGGTATGAGTGAAGATGGTAAAGTTGAACTGATTAATGGTAAAACTGGAGAACCATTTGAACATAAAATTAATGTAGGGGTTATGTACATGGTTAAACTTCATCACATGGTTGATGATAAATTACATGCTCGTGCTACAGGACCTTATAGTTTAGTTACTCAACAACCTTTAGGTGGTAAAGCACAATTTGGTGGTCAACGTTTTGGAGAAATGGAAGTTTGGGCACTTTATGCTTATGGTGCAGCTCATGTTCTTCAAGAAATTTTAACGATAAAGTCTGATGATGTAGTAGGACGTGTTAAAGTTTATGAATCTTTAGTTAAAGGTAAGACAGTGAATCAAGCTGGTGTACCAGAATCTTTCCGAGTATTAATTAAAGAATTCCAAGCTTTGGGCTTAGATATCCAAATTTTAGATCATGAGAATCATTTATTAGATCTTAAAGATATTGAAGAAGAGGAAGACAAAGAAGAGACGATTCGTATTGACGAAATTGATGTGAGTACACCAAGTGAACCAGTAGAAGAGACAATCAAAAATGAAGAAGATTTTTTAGATGATGAAGAAGATGAATTTGAAGAAGATGATTTAGATCATTTAGAATTTCCAGGAGATCTGGAAAGTGACTTAGAAGAGGGGGATGACCTATGATCGCAGTCAATAATTTTAGAGGTATTAAAATAGGAATTGCTTCTCCAGAAAAAATTCGTGAATGGTCTTATGGTGAAGTTAAAAAACCAGAGACGATTAATTATCGTACATTAAAACCAGAAAGAGATGGACTTTTCTGTGAGAAGATTTTTGGTCCTACTAAGGATTATGAATGTAGTTGTGGGAAATATAAAAGATTAAGATATAAAAATGTTGTTTGTGATCGATGTGGTGTTGAGGTTACCAAATCAAAAGTCCGTCGTGAACGTATGGGACATATTGAACTTGCAAGCCCTTGTAGTCATATTTGGTTCTTTAAGGGTGTTCCATCAAAAATGGGTTTAGTATTAGATATGTCCCCAAGAGATTTAGAAGAAGTTTTATATTTTGTGAGTTATGTGGTCATTGATCCAGGAAATGCGCCTTTAGGTAAAAAACAAACTTTATCAGATAAAGAATATCGTGCTTATTACGAAAAGTATGGTTCTTCTTTCCGCGTTGGAATGGGTGCTGAAGCCATACAAGAACTTTTAAAAGAAGTGGATATTGATAAGGAAGTCGATGAACTTAGAAAAGAACTTGAAACGGCAACAGGACAAAAAAGAATTCGTTTGGTTAAACGTCTTGATTGTTTGGTATCCTTCCAAGAATCGAATAATAAACCTGAATGGATGGTTTTAAATGTGTTGCCTGTTATTCCACCAGAACTTAGACCGATGATTCAATTAGATGGTGGAAGATTTGCAACGAGCGATTTAAATGATTTGTACCGAAGAATTATTAATCGTAATAATCGTTTAAAGAAACTTTTAGAACTTGGGGCTCCAACGATTATTGTTCAAAATGAAAAAAGAATGCTTCAAGAAGCAGTGGATAGTTTATTTGATAATGGACGTCGTGGAAGAAGTGTTACAGCGGCTGGAAATCGACCATTAAAGAGTTTATCAAGTATGTTAAAAGGTAAACAAGGACGTTTCCGTCAAAATCTACTTGGTAAACGTGTGGATTATTCTGGACGTAGTGTTATCGTTGTTGGTCCGAATCTTAAAATGTATCAATGTGGTATTCCAAAAGAAATGGCTTTAGAGTTATTTAAACCTCATGTTATTCATGGTCTGGTAGATAAAGGTCTTGCTCATAATATTAAGGGAGCTAAAAAGTTAATTGAAGCCAGAGATGATAGTGTTTGGGATGTTGTAGAAGATGTAATTACTGAACATCCTGTTATGTTAAACCGTGCTCCAACTCTTCATAGATTAGGTATTCAAGCTTTTGAACCTAAACTTGTTGGTGGTAAAGCTATTCGTTTGCATCCACTTGTTTGTGCGGCCTTTAATGCTGACTTTGATGGAGACCAAATGGCTGTGCATGTTCCATTATCAGAAGAAGCTAAAGCTGAAGCGCGTATATTGATGTTAGGAGCTAATAATATCTTAAATCCTAAAGATGGTAAGCCAATTGTTACCCCTTCACAAGATATGGTACTTGGAAATTGTTACTTAACGATGGAAAAAGCGGGGGAAGAGAATGAAGGAAAAGCTTATAAAGATCCAAATGAAGTATTAATGGCTTATGAGCGAAAAGAAATTACTCTTCATACCAGAATTGTTTTACCTGTTCGTTCGTTTAAGCATAAATTGTTTACCGATGAACAAAAGGATAAATATTTGATTACGACTTGTGGAAAAATTATTTTTAATGAAATTTTACCTGATACTTTCCCATTTATTAATGAACCAACCAAAGAAAATATAGAAGGGATTACTCCAAATAAATATTTCTTAAGTATGGGAAGTAATATAAATGAAGAAATTAAAAATCGTGAATTGGTTAAACCATTTATTAAAAGCAATTTAGAAAAAATTATTGCGCAAGTGTTTAAAAGATATAAAACGACTGAAACCTCTATTATGCTTGATCGTTTAAAAGATTTAGGATTTAAGTATTCAACCATCGCTGGTATTACTGTATCTGCTGCGGATATCATGATTAGTAAAACAAAAGATGATGTGATTAAAGAAGGAAATCAAATCGTTGAAAAAATTAATAAGCAATTTAAACGCGGTTTAATTACCGAAGAAGAACGTTATAATAATGTTATTGAGACTTGGACGGTTCAACAAGATAAAATTAAAGAAGAACTTCAAGCGATGTCAAAAGATGATTTTGATAATCCATTATTCATGATGATGAATAGTAAGGCACGTGGCTCGATTTCTAACTTCGTACAACTTGCAGGTATGCGTGGGTTGATGGCCAAACCAGATGGTTCTACGGTTGAAATTCCAATTACTTCAAACTTTATTGAAGGACTTAATGTTTCGGAATTCTTCTTATCAAGTCATGGTTCACGTAAAGGAAGCGCTGATACAGCACTACGTACTGCCGATTCTGGATATTTAACGAGACGACTTGTTGATGTGGTTCAAGACATTATTGTCAGAGAATTTGATTGTGGTTCCATTAATGGTGTAGAAGTTTATGATTTAATTAATGATAAAGATGGTTCGGTCATTGAACCTCTTTCTGAAAGAATTTTAGGAAGGTATTCGGCACAAAAAATTATTCATCCAGAAACAAAAGAAATTATTTTAGACAAAGGTGAAATGATTAACGAAAGTATTGTTTCTAAAATTGAAAAAGCGGGTATTAAACGCGTAGAAATTCGAAGCATTTTAACTTGTAAATGTGAGAATGGTGTTTGCCAAAAATGTTATGGACGTAACTTAGCAACTGGCAATTTAGTTGAAACGGGAGAAGCTGTTGGTATTATGGCAGCACAATCTATTGGTGAACCTGGTACCCAACTTACCATGCGTACTTTCCACTCTGGAGGTGTTGCTCATGGTGGAGATGCCGATATTACTCAAGGTCTTCCAAGAGTAGAAGAATTGTTTGAAGCAAGAAATCCAAAAGGAAAAGCAACCATTGCTGAAATTAATGGTAAAATTGAAACCATTGAAGATCAAAATGGAAAATATAAAATCGTTATTGCCAACGATGTAGAAGTTAGAGATCATATTACCAACTATAATATGAAAGTTCGTGTCAATGTTGGGGATGTCGTGAATGCTGGAGATAAATTAACAGAAGGGGCTATCAGTCCTAAGGAATTACTTGCTGTGACGGATCCTATTACTGCTCAAGAATATATTTTGAAAGAAATTCAATTGGTTTATAAATTACAAGGTGTGGATATTTCAGACAAACATATTGAAATTATTGTTTCACGAATGATTAATAAAGTTCGTATTATTGATTCTGGAGATACAGAATTTGTAGAAGGTTTAACTTTATCTATGAGAGAATTTACGAATGGAAATAAGCCAGTTATTTTAAGGGGTGGTGTTCCAGCTAAAGGTAGACCGATTATGTTAGGTATTACAAAATCCAGTTTGGAAACGGATTCTTTCTTATCAGCAGCTTCTTTCCAAGAAACTACTCGAGTTTTAACGGATGCTGCGATTAAAGGTAAAGTGGATCAATTACGAGGATTAAAAGAAAATGTTATTATTGGTAAACTTATTCCAGCTGGAACGGGTGCTAAACAATATAGTGACATTGAGATACTTCTTCAAAAAGAATTTATGGAAGATGAACCTAGTGAGTTCTTAGAAGAAAAATTAATGGATGATAGTGAAGCCTTATTAGGTGAAGAACTGATAGAATTAGAAGAAAATTAATTCTTCTTTTTTTTTGACACTTTACATCAAAAGAAAATAAAATAAAAAAATGTTAGGTTTTATCTTGCTATATTTAAAAAAAAAGGGTATTATTAATAATAGAAAGAGAGTGTTTTTTATATGACGGAAATAGACAAGATATTAGCGTTACCCCCTGAAGAATGGGAAAATTTTTTTAGAGGATTATCCATTGAAGAAACAAAGTCTTTAATTGAAGTGATACAAAAGATAGGAGAGTAATTATGCTAGGTAAAAGTGAAATTATTGCGACAGTTGCGCAGATTGATAAAGAATATAAAAAGCATTTAAAAAATAGTGAGTCTGAACTTAATAAAATTAGTTTAAAATTAGCGAGCATAGATACGGAGTTAGAGTTTGCTAAAATTGTTAATGATGAAGAACAAATTACTGAAATTAATGGGCGTTTAAAGAAATTAGAGGAAAAGAAAAAAGAACTTATTGCGAGTGATTTACTTTATAAACAAAAAATTGAACAATTGAAGATGATTGCGACCAGTTATGCGAAAAATCGAATTGAGGGGGCTCATGAAAGTGAGATTGATTTAGAGCGCACTGGTATTCTTAATCTTTTAGAAGTAAATCGTGAAGCTAAGATTGAAGAGATTACAAAATGCCAAGAACAATTTGATAAATTGGAAGCAGCTAAAAAAGTAGACTTAGCTACCGCTGAATATTTGGAATTAGAACGAGAAATAGAGAAAATAAAGAAGAAATATATTGTGGGAACAGCAACGGATGAGGATTTGGCTCAAGCAAAAAAAATGAGTGATCAAAGAAAAGAAATCCGTGCTACAGCTGAAAAAAGAGCTAAAGAGCAAGAAACATCTATTAATTATCAACAACAAACGATACAAAGTAAGATTGATGAAATTCAAATAGAATTGAAAGAGGTTGAGGAGAAGAGAAATCGTTTAACTGAAACTTCTATAGAAGATTATCGTAAAAAAGTTATTGATGAGCTTATTGAACCAATTAATCGAAAAGAAGATTTAAATAATCCTCGAGTTATGTATCAACGTAAATCGTATTTAAGATTAGCAAGCGATAAAGATCTTTTATATTTAATAGAGTCTCTTTTAAGAAAACTTGCTAAGCTTAATAATTTTGATCATTTTGTGGTAAGTGTTAATAGTAATTATTGTTCTTATGTTAAAGATAGTGCTCAAAAAGAAGGTTTTAGCGTTGATTTAAGTGAAGAAGCTAAAAGAGATGAATTAAAAGCAAGATTACTTGAAGATATGACAGGATTTAATAAAATTGAAGAATTAAGAAGTATTGATATCCATCGTATTCCTACTCTTACTTGGGCAAAAGAAAATGGTTGGTTTACCATTCCTTTAAATTTGAATTTTTATAATGAAAATAAACTTTTAGGAGCTTCATTTAATCCTTCGGCAGTTTTAAGAGCTGATTCTCTTAATTTAGCTGAAAAACAAAGACAACTTATTATAGATGAAGAAACCAAAAACGAAATTGAAGAATTGAAAAAAGAAATTGAAAAAAATTTATGGCGAGAACTTGGAACTTTCTTTGCGGAACAAATTAGTATGGTTTATTTAAATGGTCGTCGTATTTGGCCAGCAAAAGTACAGAACTCTATTGTTTTACAAAGAGAAATTGATACCGTTCTTGAAAAAAATGCTATCTATAAAAAAGAAGCTGAAGATTTACTTTTAGAAATTGATACTTTTATTGCAAACAGTGAAATGGAAAAAGAAGAAAAATCTAAAATTGTTCGAGAGATTGCAACACAATTAGGTATTCCAGTAGATATTTGTACAGAATTGATTGAGAAAAAAGAATTAACAGAAGAAACGATTAGTAAAGAAAACTTCGTTATTCAAAATCAAATGAGAAATTTTGATGAAGATGAATTTAAACCAGAAGATTTTAATATGGAAGAGAATGGGCTTGAAAGTGTTAAAGAAGAAGAATATTTTGATGATTTAGATGAGGTTATACCTGATGAACCTATCGATGAGACGATTGAAAACGCTAATATTTATGAATTTGATAATGGTCTTACTTTAACTCCTAATCATGAAAGTATGGGAAGAGTTGCTTAAAATAGTTAGTGAATGCTAACTATTTTTTTCTAGTGTTTTCGGTGTAGAAAAATTAAATTTCATGTTATAATATATAATTATAAATTTTATGTGTATACTAAAAGGAAGAGGTGGAACATGAAATACAAAAAGTTTGAATTTGATACTTATAATGTTTATACAATTAAAACCGATAAGTTTAAAAATTGCCATATGGAAATTATGTTTTATGATAATGCTTGTTCAGAGGAGTTTGCTTTAAGAAACTTTTTAGTGGATATGCTTTGCCATTCTTCTAAAAAATACCCCAAGCGTAAAGATATGGTTATTAAATTAGAAGAGCTTTATCAATCTTTTTTCTATGGAGTGACGAGTAAAGTTGGAAATATGGTGCTTTCAAATTTTGTTTTAGATTTTTTAAATCCTAGTTTTGTGCAAGATGAACACTATTTGAGAAATGTTTTACAGTTTCCATTTGAAGTAATTGAAAATCCAAATCTTTTAGATAAGAGTTTTGACGAGCGTACGTTTAAAATTATTCAAAAAAGAATTTTAGCGGATATTGAATCGATTAAAGAAAATCCAGTTAATTATGCTTTTAGAAGAGCATTGTATCATATGGATAAAGATTCTATTACTTCTAAAAGTATTCTAGGAACGAAAGAAGAAGTTTTAAAAATTACGCCAGAGACTTTGTATGACTATTATCATAAATTTTATTCTAAAAGTTTGTGTAATATTTATATTATCGGAAATTTGGATATGGATGAAGTGAATAAAATTATTAGTGAGCATTTCCATAATCGTTGTATGAAAAATCATGCGTTAGATCCTTATGTTGATAATAAAAGACGAAGTCGTGAGTTAAAAGTAAAAGAAACGGCTGATTTTAACCAAACCAGTTTAGTTGTTGGATTTAATATGAAAGATTTAACCAAAGAAGAGCGATTTATAACCCTTACTCTGTTTGATGAAATTTTATGTAGCGGAGGATTGAATTCAAAACTTTATAAAGCTTTAAGAGAAGAAAATGAACTTTGTTATAGTGTATCGTCTATTGTTTCAAAATATGATAATATGTATTATGTTTACGTGGGTTTAGATAAAAAGAATGTTCCTCTGGCAATTAAATTGATTAAAAAGAGCATGAAAGAAATGATGAGTGGAAAGATTAGTAATGAAGAATTTTGTACTGCAAAAAAACAACTTTATACTTCGTTAGATATTGTCGTTGATAATCAAAATAGTTTGATGAATAACTATGCTTTTCATAGTATTACGGGTACGCCTCTTTATAAAGATTTAAAAGAAAAATACGACTTGGTGACTTTAAAAGATTTGGTTAATTTAGGAAAAAAATTTAAAATTAATTTTGTGTATGAGCTCGAAAGTAAGGGGGATGACAAATGAGAGAAATTGTTTTAAAAGGATTAGATGAAAGCGTTTGGTATGAGAAGATTTTAGATAAAATGCCTACATACGTTTTAAAAAATGATAAAGTGAAAGGAACGTTTATGGCTCTTGGTGTAAAATATGGTTCAATTCATCAAGAGTTTAAGAATAATAATGAAGTGAAGTACCATAAAGTACCTAGTGGGATTGCTCATTTTATAGAACATTTGAAGTTTTATGAGCCAGATGGAACCACCGCAACGGATTTTTTTAATCAGTATGGAAGTGATGTTAATGCTTTTACAACGTTTGAATATACGTGCTATCATGTTTATACGACTCAAGCCATTAAAGAAAATTTAGAGCATTTGTTAGAATTTGTATTAACCCCTTGTTTTAATAAAAAAAATGTCAATAAAGAAAGAAATATTATTTTAGAAGAGTTAGGAATGCAAAAGGATTCTCCTGATAGTCAGATTTTTTATAAAAACTATGAAAATGTTTTCCATAAGTATAAATATAAAGAAATCATAACGGGAGAAAAAGAAGATATTAAAAAGATTACTTTAGAGGATATTGAGCTTATTTTTAATACGTTTTATCATCCCGAAAATATGTTTTTAATCGTGACAGGGAATGTAAATCCTTATGATGTTTTTAAAGTGGCAGAGAATCAATTAAAGAAGAAAAAAATTCCTAATTATCGTCAACCAAAGATGAAAAAGATTAAAGAACCTGTGAATGTGGTTAAAGAGAAATGTGAGATAACTGGAAATGTAGAAAATACTAAAGTTAAGATTTCTATTAAAATCCCTTTAAGTAACTTTAAAGCGATGGATCCTATCGAATTAAGAGTTATTTTGTCCTTAATTTTAAATAGTAATTTTGGGTCAACGAGTGATTTAAAAGAAGAGCTTATGGAAAAAGAATTGATTCATTATTTGAGCTTTAATCGTCATTTTTGTGGAGATTATGCTGTTTTAACGGTTTCAATGGAGACCAGTTATCCTGAATATGCCATTAAAGAAGTAAAGAATCAATTTAAGAAATTAAAAATGACCGAAGAAAATTTTAAAAGAAAAGTGAATTCAAGTATTGCTACATTGGTTTTAAATTATGATGATATTCAAAATGTTAATGAAATGATGCAAGAGGAAATTATTTCTTTTGGGGATATTATTGATGATTTAAAAGAACGAATTGAATCCATTACTTATGATAAAGTTCTTCAAGTTATGGAGAAGATTGATTTAAAAAATATGGAAGTGACGATTTTAAAGCCCAAGGAATAAAGCCGTCTCTTTTTTTTTGGGGAAAATTTATGAAAAAGAGTTTCTTTTTTTTATTAATTTAGTTATAATATTTCCAAGAAAATAAGGTGAAGAAGATGGCACAGAGGAAGAAAAATGTAAAAAAGAAAAAAAAGCAATTAAACCGTCAGACTACGAAAAAAAGAGAGATTAAAAACAAGAAGAAAAAAGTTCAAAAAAAGGTTACTCAAAGTATTAAAAATAAAAGTACAGAAGTAAAAAAGAAATCAAGTGAAGTCAAGAAAAAGACAGGTTCTTCCGTAAAAAAAGAAACGGTTAAAAAAAATGAAGTTAAAAAAGTTAAAGAAAGTCAAGTTAAGAATAAAATAAGTTCTTCTAAATCAGAAGAAATCAAAAAAACGAAAAAGAATCAAACCAAAGAAAAAATAGAGAAGAAAGTAGAACCAAAAGTTCCCAAAAAAGTAAAAGAAAAGCCTAAAAAAATCGAAAAAGATAAGGCCATTCAAGATTTAGAAATTGAAAATAAACGAAAAGAAATTATTAAAGATGTTTTTGAGGAAGAAAAGAAGGAAGTTCCAAAGAAAAAAAAGTTTAAAATTAGATGGGTCTTTTTTGTCGTTTTTCTAGTGAGCTTATTTGTTTTGTATCATTATCCTTATGGTACAAGTACCCATTTATCAGAGGCATCTAAAAAAAGACTTGATGTACCGAAGTTTATGAAATTAAGTGAAGAATGTTGTAATTATAATGCTATTTTTTCTGGACCTCGAAGCTACGACTCTTTAAAAAAAGAAATGGAAAAAATTATTAGTCAATATGAAGTTTTAGATTGTGATGGAAAGAAGTATTATTATAATCAAGAACAGGACTATACGATTACTGAGTATGGTCTTATTAAAGGAAAAATTTTTAATAAAGTATTTATTAATTATGGTATCGGGAATTCTTGTTCTATTGATACTCAATTTCGAAAGTTAGAACTTCTTCCTAATGATTACTCTTTAGAAGAAGCTCGAAAAGATGGAAATTATGTTATCGATCATGAAACAATTTATAATAAAGAGGTTTATCATACTTTTCAAGAGAATGTGAAACAAAAAATTCCAAGTACTTTAAGAGTAGTAACTACTGTGAATGAGGGAGAGGTTGTCATTACAGATGTTGAGTATTTAAGTGATGGTAAATTTAAAGTGGTGTACGATGGAACAAGAAATTCCAAAAGTAACGAAAAAGGAATTCTTGCTATTAAATACAATCATTTAGGAGTGAGCAAGGGAAAATTGTATGCCTATAATGGAGATGAAGTGAGTCAAGGTTATTTTATTATGAAAGTTCCAGATTAAAATGATTAGCACTTTGATATTGACAGTGCTAAAAGATTGTGATATGATTAATTTGTAAAAAGTTCTAGTATACTTTTTGCGGGTATTGTGTATTATAAAAAAGAAAGGAAATGATTGTTTATGATGATGATACCAAGAAGAAATGATTTTGGACTTTTAGAAGATATTTTTAGTGATCCGTTTTTTAGAGAAAGTGAAACAAAAGTAATGAAAACGGATATTAAGGAAAATGAAGAATGTTTTTCTATCATTGTTGATTTGCCAGGTTATGAGAAAGAGGATATTAAAATAGATGTAGAGAATGGTTATTTAACGATTCATGCTTCTAAGAAAAATGAGATAGATGAAAAAGAAGAGGGAAAATATGTTCGCCGTGAAAGGTATTTTGGAGAGTGTTCAAGAAGTTTTTATGTTGGAGAAGCTCTAGAAACAGAAGATGTTTGTGCCCAATTTAATAATGGTGTTTTGAAATTAGAAATTCCTAAAGTTGAGGAAAAGAAAGAACTTCCAGAAAAAAAATACGTTCGAATTGATTAAGTAGATCTTTTTCTACTTTTTTTGTACATTTTTTTAATTGTGTATGATACAATTAAATAGGAAGAGGTGTTTATATGAAAAAAATAATGATGCTAATTGTTGTGTCTTTGTTTTGTTTAACTGGTTGTGGAAATGAAACTAAAACAATGACATGTACAAGAAGTATGAACCAAAATGGTTTAGGTATGGATTTACGTTATGAAGTAGAGTATTCAAAAGATACCGTAAGTAAAGTAAAATCTATAGAAAAAGTAACAAGTAGTTCTAAAGATGTTCTAGAAAATTATAAGGAAGCTGTTGAAGCTATTTATGAACCTTATAAAGATGTTGAACATTATAATTATGAGCTTAAAATCGACGGTGATACTTTAACAAGTACTTTAGAAGTTGATTACAGTAAAGTAGACACTAAAAAAATGATTGAAATTGATAGTGCTAATGCTCAATTAATTAAAGATGGTAAAATCAAAATTGATGATATCAAAGCTATGTATGAATCATCAAGTGTTGGAGCAACTTGTACAAAATAAAGTTCTGATTTAGAACTTTTTTTAATTTTGGTACGTTTATGTTTTATCCTAAACAAGTTCCTTATTTATTAAATAAGGAGTTTCAAATTAATGTAGATTATCAAGAACAGGAAATAGAAGAGTTAAAGGATTACGTGATGTGTTTTTGGAGTATGCAATCGAAAAGGATTTGCTCTAATGAGATAGCGTTGTCTATTTTACCTGATGCTTGTATTGATATTGTTATTGATTTTACAAATGAAATCATATGCTTTGCTGGATTTAGTAAAGAAACGATGGTTTTAGAACTTAAGCAAAGAATTGACATTCTGGGAGTACGTTTAAAGCCAAGTAGTTTTTTTCTGATGTTTCATATAGAGGCATCAAAAGTGATGGATCATCCTATTCTTTTTGAAGATCTTGATTCTAGTGATACTTTAAAAAATATTTTTATGATAAAAAAAGATTTTAATAGAAAGCTATTATTAAAAGATTATTTGTTATCAAAAGTCACACATATAGAAGATAAAAGAATGCTTTTATGGGTGGATAAGTTGTATAAAGAACCACGAGAACAACGAGTTTATGAAATGGCTAAAACTTTTGGCTATCACTCAAGGCATTTGAATCGAATATTTAAGAAATATTATGGTGTGTCTCCTAAAGTACTTTTAAATATTTTAAGATTACATTTGTGTTTAACTTTGTTACTGGAACAAAAAAATTTAATGGAATTTATGCGGTTTTTATGATCAATCTCATTTTATAAAAGAAATTAAAAGATATACAGGTTTTTCTCCACTTGAACTTATACAAAATTAAATGTCTTTTTTTTACAATACGTTTTTTTATTTTTTTGCTATTTTAAGGTTGGAGGAAAAAAGATATGTATGAAAATTTAACACCAAATTTAATGGTTAAGAGTGTATTTGAAACGCTAAAATTTTATGAAGAGATGTTGGGCTTTCAAAAAGTATTAACGATACCAGAAACGGGAGAAGATTTACAATTTACTATTCTTAAGAAAGATAACATTACGCTTATGTTTCAAGAACAAAAAAATTTGATTCAAGAGTACCCAAGCTTAGATTGTGAAGAAATTAAACCTTGTTTAACCTTGTTTATTACGGTATCTAATGTTTTGGAGCTGTATGATATCTTAAAAGAGAAGGTTCAACTAGCAAGTGAACTTCATAAAACTTTTTATGGTAAAAATGAATTTGCTATTTTTGATAATAATGGTTTTATTTTAACCCTTGCTGATTAAATTTTAAAGTAAACACAGTTTTACTTTTTTTATGTTATAATAAAACCGTGTATAAGGAGTGTATTTTATGAAAAAGATTATTTTTATTTTGGGATGTTTACTTTTTATTTTTTGTATTACAGGGTGTAAAAGTTCTGAATCTAAGGTTCAAGAAGAAAAAACATTGGAACAAATTATTTCTGAAAATAATTATATTCTTTTGGATGTTCGATCAGAGGAAGAATTTAGTAAGGGGCACTTAGTTGGGGCTTTAAATATTCCTCATGATGTGATTCGTGAAAATCTCTCTTTTCTTGATAAAAGTAAAGTATTGCTCGTTTATTGTCGAAGTGGCAATAGAAGTAAACTGGCTTATAATACTTTAAAAGGTTTGGGGTATCAAGTGTATGATTTAGGGGCTTATGATTCTATTGATTTAGAGAAGGAATAATTATTTGACGTAAATTAGACGAAAATCCTTTTATTAAATTTATGATTTGGGTATAATAAATATAGAATAGGAGTGATAATATGGATGACGAATTTGATTTTTCAATGGAGGATATGAAAGCTTTATTAGATTCAATGGATACAGAAGAAAAAATGCAATCTTTTCTCTATATGAAACCTAGTGAATTTCATACTATTCTAGATGAAAATATGAGACAACGTTTAAAACAAAGGTATCAGATTGCTGACAGGTATTATCTTAAGCCTTTAGAAAAATTACTTTTATTTCAGGGAAAGCAAATAGGAAAATATTTAATGCCTTATCGTCCTGAAGATGATTTATCTATCAATGAACAAATTGTTCGAGCTAGTATTGAACTAAATAGAATAGGTTTTACTACTGAACAATTACGTGGCTATGTTCCACAAACTGTTGAAGATTTAAAAGCTTTGCTTCCAGATGATAAAACAGCAACGGAAAGTAGAGGACGTTAATTGCTATTGAAAAAAGAATGTAGGTATGATAACATAATAATGTCTTAAGAAAAAGGCATTATTTTTTGGGATGTTGGTGAAGGGGTTTAACACGCCACCCTCTCAAGGTGGTATTCACGGGTTCGAAACCCGTACATCCTACCAATAGACATTAAAAGCTTTTAAAAGAGCTTTTTTTTATAGACAAAAAATAGAAACTGAGATAAAATAAAGCCAATTTATGATTTAGGGGTGAAATTGTATGAAAAAAAACGTTTTAGGAATGAAACAGCTTATTTTATTGATTTTAATTTTTGTGGTTTCTTTTTGGGGAATTCATCATCTTGATGTGCTTCTTCGTTTTTTTAATAAAATTTATTTTGTTTTTCTTCCTTTTATTTTAGGAGGCGTTCTCGCTTTTATTTTAAATATTTTAGTTAATAAAATAGAAACTTTTCTTTGTAAAAGAGTTAAAATAAGAAAAGAGCGTTTAAGAATTCTTTCTATTTCAATTTCTTTACTTATATTTATTTTTGTTTTGGTTCTTATTGCTTTTTTACTTCTTCCTCAATTGATAGACAATATTGCCTTACTTATTAATAATCTTCCAACTTTAATCGAAAATACGAAAAATTATATTTTAGATTTATTGAATCAGTATCCTAAAATGCAAAGTGAAATAGAAACGTTTTTCTCTAATAGTGGGACGATGACTGATTTGTTATCTAACGTTTTAAATTATTTATTAAGTAGCGCTTCGGGCTTTGTTGGAAGTCTTATTTCTGGATTTATTACTTTTTTTACAGCGATTATTTTCGCAATTTATATGCTTAGTTGTAAAGAATATTTAAGTGAAGGAAGTAGAAAAGTTATTTTAGCTCTTTTTAATAAAAAACAAGCTGAAAAAGTATTTACTATTGGTCAACAAGTTAATAAAACTTTTACTAAATTTATTACTGGTCAATGTTTAGAAGCGGCTCTTTTAGGTCTTCTTATGTTTTTGGCGTTATCACTTTTCCAATTCCCTTATACTTTAATTATCTCAGTTTTAACCGCTATTACCGCTTTAATTCCTATCTTTGGTGCTTTGATTGCCATGGTTATAGGCGCTATTTTAATTTTTACTTCTGAACCTTTAGATGCTCTTATTTTTATAATTGTTTTCCAAGTTGTACAACAAATTGAAGGGAATTTTATTTATCCAAAAGTGGTAGGGAAATCGGTAGGGTTATCTCCTATGTGGACTCTACTTGCTATTAGTGTAGGAGGAAGTTTGTTTGGTATTGTCGGGATGCTTGTTGGTCTTCCACTGGCTTCTATTCTTTATGCTTTGTTTAAAGAATTCATCAATGGAAAATTAGATAAAAAAGGACTAAAACAGAAATAGGTGAAGGTATGAGTCATGAAGATTGGTTTTATAAGTTAAAACAAGAAATCGTTTTTTTAACACTTTATGATTTAAAAATTCAACATGTTCTTTCTCATTTAGTAAATCGTTATCCATTTCTTTTAACGGATAGTATTCTTGATGAACATTATTGTTTATTGGATTTTTCTTGTAGAAAGATACAAAAAATGATGACGTCTTTGGTCGATTTGCTTCATCGTTTAGAAAAAAATCAAGAATCTTTTTTTAGAGATAATTTAGAAATGATGCTTTTGTGTTTAAAAGAAAGTTTAAGTTTTGAAAGAAAAATGATTCAAAATTTTTATCAACTTTTAATGTTTAGAAAAGCGAATCGATTAACAGAAGTGGGTTACGAGTGTTTTAAAAAAAGCGAAATGGAATGCCAACAAAATATTTGGAATTATGTTGAAACTTTTAATCAACTTGATGTATTTAATGAAAGGAAACCAGATGGAAGAATATAAATTAATTGAAAGAAGTATTATCAAACGTTTTCGAAAGGAAGTTTGGCATCCCTTTGTAAAAGCCATTAATGATTATCAATTAATAGAAAATCATGATAAGATTATGGTTTGTATAAGTGGAGGAAAAGATTCATTTTTAATGGCTAAATGTTTAGAAGAACTTAAAAGACATGGAAAAATAGATTTTGAGTTAAAGTATGTCGTGATGAATCCTGGGTACAGTCAAAAAAATATCGATTTAATTAAAAAAAATAGTCAATTACTAAATCTTGATTTAGAAATATTTGATACGGATGTTTTTGAGGTGGCGAATAAATTGAATGAAAAAAGTCCGTGTTACTTATGTGCTCGAATGAGAAGAGGTCATCTTTATAGTAAAGCACAAGAGTTAGGTTGTAACAAAATTGCTTTGGGGCATCATTTTGATGATGTGATTGAGACGACTTTACTTTCTATGTTTTATGCCTCAGAAGTTAAAACGATGATGCCAAAACTTTATAGTGACCATTTTCAAGGTTTACAACTCATTCGTCCCATGTATTATATAAAAGAAAAAGCGATTCAAGATTGGGTGTCTTATAATCGTTTGACCTTTTTAAATTGCGCATGTAAATTTGTTGCAAAGAATGACTTGGAAAATCAAAGTAAAAGAAAAGAAATCAAGACGCTCATTGAAAATTTAAGAAAAACAAATCAAGACATTGATAATAATATTTTTAAAAGTCTTGATAATGTTAATTTGAATTGTATTCTAGGGTATCGTGTAAATGAAGAAAAAGTGTCTTTTTTAGATCATTATAATTGAAACAAATAAGTGTCAACTGTTTTTTTAATTCGTTTGTATTTTTTGTCTTTTAATAATATACTTATATTAAGGATGGTGAAATATGAAGAAAAAGACAGTAGCAACATTAGTTGCTGGAACAGCAATAGGTGCTGGATTAGGTGTTTTGTTTGCTCCAAAAAGTGGTAAAGAAACAAGACAAGATTTGAAAAATAAAATTACAGAAATAAAAGAACATTTAGAAAATGTTAAAGTAAAAGATGTCAAGAAATATGTTGAAGAAAAAATTGAAAAATTGGAAAATGATTTAAAAGCTTTGGATAAAGAAACGGTTTTAAAAGCCGCAAAGAATCAAGCTAAAAAAATTGAAGTGGATTGTAAAAAATTAGCACGTTATGTAAAAGATAAAAGTGAACCTATTTTAGAAGAAGCGGTGGATTCTTTAAGAGAAAAAGCGATTGATGTGACCAAACATGCGATTGAAAAATTAGAAAATAAGTAATCTTCGGATTCTTTTTTTTTCGATTCTTTTAAAGTATGATATAATTTTTAGGAGGTTATGCTATGAAAATATTCAAATTATTTCTAGTTTTTTGTTTTTCATTTCTTTTTCTTTCTTATTTTTGTGAAGCCAAAGACACGGATTATGCGTATTTGAATTTTGAAAACTTAAATTTTAAAGCAAGTCATTTTCTTCTTTATAATTTAGATGATGAAAAAGTGGTGTATCAAAAAGGAAGTGATGAGAAAATTTCTATTGCTAGTTTGACTAAAATTATGACAGCAATGGTGGCTCTTTTACACTATGAGGATTTGGATCAACCTGTAAAAATTCCTAATGAAGCTTTTTATAATACCAGTGGTTATGCGATGGCGGGGTTTAAAAGAAATGAGACCGTTACCATTCGAGACTTGCTTTACGGCACACTTTTACCAAGTGGCGTAGAGGCGGCACAAGCTTTAGCGGTTTTAACAGCGGGTTCTATTGATAATTTTGTACAAATGATGAACGATTTAAAAGAAAAAATTGGTATGCCTTCTACTCATTTTAGTAATCCAGTAGGGCGAGATGATATCGAGAACTATTCTACTTTAGAAGATGTTCAGAAATTACTCTTATACGCTCTTCATCATGAGGTTTTTAAAGAAATCTATACCACTCGCTTTTATGAAACAACAAATCATTTAAAACTTTACAGTACGTTAGTGGCTCCTTCTGAAAAGTATTTTTTAGATGTTACAAATATCGAAGGTTCTAAGTCTGGTTTTACGAAAGAAGCTGGACTCTGTCTTTCAAGCCTTGCGGAATATAATGGTATTCATTATTTATTGATTGTTGCTCGTTCTCCTTACCAAAATGGTTTTCCTAATCATATTGTCGATTCTTTAGAAATTTATAATTATTTTAATGACCATTACGCGTATCAAAATCTTTTTTCTGTTGAAGAACCCATCGTTACTTTAACCGTTCAAGATGGAGAAATTTTAGAGTATCCTATTTATGTAGAACAAAATATTCCTCTCTACTTAGATAAAGAAGCTATTTTTGATTATCACTATGAAGGCATAAATGTTTTAAATCGAAAGATTAAAAAGAATGATTATTTGGGAAAAATTCATGTTTATTATCATCAACAACTTCTTTATTCACAAGATGTTTATTTAAAAGAAACTCTCAAATATCGTTATACAGATTATAAAATTATTGGTCTTTTTTTGACTTTTGTTTTCTTAGTTTTTTTGATTTTAAAATTCAGAAAAAAATCTAAAAAGAAAAAATAATTGACATTTTGGAATGGGGGGGGGGTATAATTTAAATGAAAGGTTTATTTCAACTATTAGACGTGTTATAATGAAAAAAGGAGTGTGGATTTGTCAATGTTAAAAGTAGAACATGTAACAAAATATTATGGTAAAAATAAAGCGGTGGATGATTTATCGTTTACGGTGAAAGAAGGAGAAATTTTTGGTCTTCTAGGTGTAAATGGTGCTGGAAAAACGACAACGTTTCGAATGATTAATGGATTACTTGATTTAAGTAGTGGTTCAATTACTATGGATGGAAAACCCATTGATTATACCATGACGGATCGTTTAGGGTTTTTAACTGAAGAAAGAAGCTTACTTACAAAACTAACGGTTAAAGAACAAGTGCTTTATTATGGGGTTTTAAAAGGAATGAAAGAAGAAACGATTTTAAAAAGATTGGATGAATGGTTAGACTATTTTCAAATTTCAGATTATAAAGAACGTAAGATTAAAGAATTGTCAAAAGGAAATCAGCAAAAAGTACAATTTATCACCGCTATTATTAATGAACCAAAACTTTTGATTTTGGATGAACCTTTTTCAGGTCTGGATCCCATTAATGTTCAAATGTTTATGGATGTGATTCGAAAACTAAAAAAGCAAAAAACAAGTATTATATTTTCTTCTCACCGTATGGAACATGTGGAGATGTTTTGTGAAAAGTTAGTGGTGTTGCTTAAAGGAAAAAGTGTGTTATCTGGAGAGTTAAAACAAATAAAAAAAGAGTATCGAAAAAAGAATATTCATGTGGTTTGTGATGCAATAGATGTGGAGGCATTAAAAAAAGTTAAAGGCGTTTTGGATGTCATTCAAAATGAAAATGAATGGATTATAAAAATTGAAAGTGATGAAAATGTTCAAGATGTTTTTGATTTTGTTAAAAAATGTAAAAATGTTACAAAATTTGCGGTTGAGGATGCAACCTTGAATGAAATTTTCTTAGAAAAAGTAGGTGAGTCTTATGAAAACTAAATTAAAGTTTTTAATTAAACAGAGTTTAAAAAAGAAAATTGATACAAAATGGTTTAAAGTGGCGAATGTATTAATGTTAATCTTATTAATTGGTGTTATTAATATTGATCGCATTATCAGTTTTTTTGGAGGAGATTTTCAAAATGTTACCAAAGTTTATGTTGTGGATGAGATGAATACTTATCCTGTCTTTGAAGCTAATTTTAACGAAATTGCCTCTTCTTTGGAAGATTTAGGGCATTATGAGTTGGTTTCTACTACAAAAAACGTGGAAGAGTTAAAAGAGGAAATTAAAGAAAAAGAGGACATTATTTTAAAGATAGCTCCATCCGATACAGAGTATCTACTAGCAGAAGTGATTAGTTTTGATCCCATTGATACTTTAACAGAACAGATTTTTCAAAATAGTTTAAATCATGTCAAATCGTCTTATGTCTTACAAAATAGTGGTCTTTCTGCGTCTGAAATAGCGGCTTTAACGAGTAATGTTTCGATTAATAAAAGCGTTACCAATCCAGATTTAGATCCAAATGCTGAAGGAAAAGATATTGTTTCTTCTGGACTTATTGTTATCTTGATTGTTCCATTCTTTTTACTCATTACGATGCTAACGCAAATGATTGGTGCAGAAATTAATGATGAGAAGTCTACCAGAAGTATGGAGATTATTATTTCTAATGTTTCACCTAAAATTCATTTTTCATCAAAAATCATTTCATCAACGCTTTTTGTTTTAGTTCAAGCTTTGGTTTTATTTGCTGACGTGCTTATTGCCTTTTTAGTAAGAAAATTATTAGGGTCTTCTATTTTGTCCGCAAGTAGTGAAGTGACAAGTTATATCAGTGAAACGTTAGAGACGGTTAAAAATACTGGTGTTTTAGATTTATTAATACAAGGTTTACCTTTTATTTTGCTGTTGTTCTTATTTAGTTTTCTGGCTTACGCTATTTTGGCTGGTGTTTTAGCTTCTATGACTACTAATATTGAAGATTACCAACAACTTCAAACCCCTTTAATGATTGTTTTGCTTGTAGGGTATTATATTGCTATTATGGCTTCAGCTTTCGATGGTGCTTTATTTGTTAAAATTATGGCTTATATTCCTATGTTTTCGTTTTTAATTGCTCCAGTTATCTTTTTATTAGGACAAATAAGTTTACTAGAACTTATGTTATCGACGGTCATTTGTGGCGTGGTTACTTATTTGTTATTCCATTTTGGATTACGTATTTATAAAGTTGGTATCCTTAATTATTCGAGTCAAGATTTATGGAAGAAAATATTTAAATCTTTGAAGACAAAATAAAATTTTTTATAGAAATCAAAGTGATTGTTTTTTACATGAATAATAATGATATTTTATTATAATTTTTTTGAACAAGATAAAATCATAGTATTATCTTGTTTTTTTCTTTTCTTCGTATTCATTTAAAGTAGAAGTTATACTTTCTTGTATGGTTTTAAAATTTGTAAGAATGATCTCTTTTACATTTGAAGGGATGGGCGAGTACGTTCTATTTTCTATTTTTAAAAATATTTTTTCAATGTTTTCTTTATTAATAAGAGGGATTTTACTTTTTAGTTTTTCAATGTATACGGAATCTGAAACGGTAATAAATTCTTTTGTTATTTTTTCTAAACCTTCATTAAATTGAATTAAATAATCTAGATTAGTATCGGTATGAGGGGTTAATTCAAAAGCCGTTTCTAAAAGGGCATCGTTATCAAACACTGGTTGTAAATAGACTTCTTCTTCATGTTCCATAATTCCCCAGTTTTCTTCATGACGGTCGGTTTGTCCAATCAATAAATCAAAGATAAAAATATCAACAAGTTGGTTCGTGAGATTATTGACAATTTCGATCTTATTGGAATGGTTTCGGTAGCGGTATTCAAAAGTCGCCCAGATTCCTTCTAAACTATTAAAAGATTCCATTTCTTCTTTTAGTTCGTAATGAGTATAAGTTTCATCATTTTGATGAATGCAATTTCTTAAATAATCTTCTAAAACATCATAGCCTTTATAATAGGTGTAATTTGGAAGTTTAAAATTTTTTGTTAAAACCCCCATTCCATAAGTTTTACTGTAAGCTAAATCATAATGGGCAGTAGGTAAATTAAAATCATAGGCTAATTCTTCGGCCATTAATTCGTAATAACATTGGTAAAGATATGGAAGGGCTTTATAAAAATAAAGCGTTTCTTCGTAAGAAAATATGTATTTTATATTAGAATGTCCAAATTCATCACGCATGGCTTCGTTCTTTTTCCACAAAATATTTTTAAAAGTTGGATTTTTACTTAATTCTTTTAAAACAATAAATCCTTTTTTTCTTTTTGCTTTTTCCATTTGTTTCTACACTTTCTAATCTTTTTTTTCTATTTTACCATAAAAATGAATAAAAAAATTCTTTTTATGACAAAACAGTAGTGAAAGGACTGTTTATTTTGAATAAAAAGAGTGTAGATATAACAGGTATTAATACAAGTGAAATTGTGGTTTTAAAACAAAGTGAAATGAATGAGTTATTTAAACAGTATCAAAATGGTGATTTAAAAGCTAAAGATAAGTTGATTGAGGCAAATTTAAAATTGGTTTTAAGTATTTTGAAGCGGTTTAATAAGGAAAAGTATAATTTAGATGATTTATTTCAAGTAGGGGTTATTGGTCTTATTAAAGCCATTGATAATTTTGATTTGTCTTACAATTTAAAGTTATCAACTTATGCTGTACCCCTTATTATTGGAGAGATTAAAAGGTATATTCGGGACAATACATCCATACGGGTAAGTCGAAGCATAAAAGATTTGGCGTATCAAATTTTGAAATTTAAAGAGGAGTATTTAATTCAGTATGGGATTTATCCAAAAAATGAGGAGATTGCAAAGAATCTGTCTATTTCAGAATATCAAATTGATTATGCCTTGGATTCTTTAAAAGAACCAAAGAGTATTTTTGAACCCATTTATAATGATGGAGGCGATACCATTTATTTAATGGATCAAATAGCGGATAAGAAGGATTCGAATCAAGATAAAGATATGCTTATCTCTTTAAGAAGAGCCTTGAATAAAATAAAAGATCGTGAAAGAAATGTTTTAATGGAACGCTTTATTATTGGTAAAACACAAATGGAGATTGCGGAGGCTCTTAATATTAGTCAAGCTCAAGTATCTCGTATTGAAAAAAATGCTATTAATAATGTTAAACGTTTAATAAAGTAATGGTTTTATTTTCTCTAGTAATCACTTTTTCTTCTTCCATTTTTTTTAGTTCTCGCATTAGACTACTTCGATCTACACATAAATATTCAGCAAATTCAGTAAAAGAATAGGGAAGAGTTACGGTACTAGTGTTTGAGGCACCTATATTTATTTTTATAAAAGCAAGTATTCGGTCACGAATCTTATTATGTGTTAGAATTTCAATTTTTTCATTCGTTTTGATGCTGTTTTCGGTGATTAAGTTTAATAAATCTTCTATTAATTGGTTGTGATAAGGACATTTCATAAGACAATTTTTAAAAATGGTGGGGTAATCAATTAGAAAAATCTCGGTGTCGGTTTTACTGATAACAAAAACACTATCTTTAGAAAAGCAAGAGAAGGCATCGTTAAAAATTGAACCAGGTATTAATTTTTGAATGACGGATTGTTCGCCATCAATCGTAATGCGAACGATGTCCGCTTTTCCAGATATAATGAAGCCAATGACTTTTTGTCTTAGTCCAAAACTTAAAATGTATTCACCTTTTTTAAAAGTCTTTTTTTTTATATTGACACAGTTTGACATGACTTCCAGTTGTAAATCTTTTATTTTTTTTTGCCCATCGTTCCGCATAGTTTCAAGCCCTTTCAAATTTGTTCTAAAATTATTTTAGCAAAAACTTTCTTTTGTTGCAATTGCAACAAAAATATTTAAAAAAGAGTGTTAAAATGAATGAAATAGAAAATAGAAGTGGGAGAGTTAAATGAATAAAAAAGAAAAAGAATTTGCAAAAAAGATTAAAATTATTAAAAGAAATGGAAATCAACAGGATTTTGATGCGGAAAAGATTAAAATCGCGATTCGAAAAAGTGCTGAAAGAGTGATGGTCGAGTTAACTCCAGAAGCTGAAGATGAAGTGGTTTCCATTGTTTTAGAATTTTTGGAAACTCAAACGACGAATCCTGAGGTTCAACAAATTCATAATTGTGTTGAGGCAGCTTTAGAAAAAGTGAATCCGTTGGTGGCTAAGAGTTACCGTGAGTATCGTAATTATAAAAAAGAATTTGTGCATATTTTAGATAAAGTTTATAAAAAAGCACAAGCGATTAATTATATTGGTGATAAAGAAAATTCGAATACCGATAGTGCTTTAGTGTCTACTCAAAGAAGTTTGGTGTATGGTTCTTTAAATAAAGAGTTGTATAAAAAATTTTTCTTGACGACGAGCGAAGTAGAGGCTTGTGAAGATGGGTACATTTATGTTCATGATATGAGTGCCAGAAGAGATACCATGAATTGTTGTTTGTGTGATGTGGGGAATGTTATGCGTGGGGGCTTCGAAATGGGTAATCTTTGGTATAATGAGCCAAAGACTTTAGATACCGCGTTTGATGTAATGGGAGACGTCATTATTAATACTGCAGCAATGCAATATGGTGGGTTTACCGTTCCCGAAGTCGATACGATTTTAGCTCCTTATGCTGAAAAAAGTTATAAGAAATATTATCAAGAGTACTTAGATATTAAAGGTGACGATGCGGATAGTGAAGGAGCAAGTGCATATGCTCTTAAAAAAGTGGAAAGAGAATGTGAACAAGGGTATCAAGGAATTGAATATAAATTAAATAGTGTCGGTTCTTCAAGAGGGGATTATCCTTTTGTGACGTTTACGTTTGGTATTGATACCACAAGGTTCGGAAAAATGGTGTCTAGAATTATTTTACAAACGCATAAAAAAGGACAAGGGAAAGAGGGGCGTAAGAAACCGACTTTATTTCCTAAATTAGTTTTCTTATACGATAAGAATTTACATGGTGAAGGAAAAGACTTGAGAGATAATTTCTTAGAAGCGATTGATTGTAGTGCGAAAACAATGTATCCTGACTACTTATCTTTAACAGGAGAAGGCTATGTTCCAGATGTCTATAAAAAATATGGACGTGTGATTAGTCCAATGGGATGTCGTGCTTTCTTAGGATTATATTTTGAAAGAGGGGGCATGGAACCCGCTGATAAAGACGATAAACCGGTCTTTATTGGAAGATTTAATATTGGGGCAGTTTCCCTACATTTACCCATGATTCTTGCCAAAGCTCGTGAAGAACAAAAAGATTTTTACGAAGTGTTAGATTACTACTTAGAAATGATTCGTAAAATTCATATTCGTACTTATAATTATTTAAGTAAGAAAAAAGCGAGTACCAATCCTCTTGCTTATTGTGAAGGTGGTTTTTATGGCGGAAATTTAAAACCAACCGATTGTATTGAACCCCTTTTAAAGTCTTCGACGGCTTCATTTGGCATTACAGCATTAAATGAGTTACAAGTGCTTTATAATGGTAAATCTTTAGTGGAAGATGGTGAATTTGCCCTAGAGGTTATGAAGTATATTAATTGTAAAATTAATGAGTATAAAAAAGAAGATAAAATTATCTATGCGATTTATGGTACACCCGCAGAAAATTTGTGTGGCTTACAAGTTGAACAATTTAGAAAGAAATATGGTGTCATTGAAGGAGTATCTTCAAGGGAATATGTAAGCAATAGTTTCCATTGTGGCGTTTGGGAAGACATTAATGGCATTGAAAAACAAGATTTAGAAGGAAGATTTTGGGATTTATTCCGTGGGGGAAGAATCCAATATGTGAGGTATAATTTAAATTATAATAAAGAGGCAATGATTACATATGTCGAAAGAGCGATGGAAAAGGGCTTCTATGAAGGTGTTAATTTATCTTTATCTTATTGCAATAATTGTGGACATGAAGAGTTAGAAATGGATACGTGTCCTAAATGTGGAAGTTCTGATTTAACGAAGATTGACAGAATGAATGGGTATTTGTCTTATTCTAGAGTTCATGGGGATACCAGACTTAATAAGGCGAAAATGATTGAAATATCTGAAAGAAAGAGTATGTAGGAGGTTTTTATGCGCTATCATAATATTACAAAAGCAGATATGTTAAATGGTGAAGGCTTAAGAGTTGTGCTATGGACAAGTGGGTGTTTGCATCATTGTCCAGCTTGTCAAAATGCATTAACTTGGGACGAAAATGATGGATTACCTTTTGATGATGAAGCGATTCAGGAAATTTACCATGAACTTGAGGCGGATTGGTGTAACGGTTTAACTTTATCAGGGGGAGATCCATTGTTTCCAAAATCTAGAAAAACGATACGTGATTTAGTCACAAACGTAAAAAAATTGTATCCCACTAAAACGATTTGGTCTTATACTGGTTATACATGGGAAGAGTTAATGGAACAAATGAAAACGGATGAATATTTAAAAGATATTTTAATGCATCTTGATGTTTTATTAGAAGGAAGATTTGTTTTGAAACTCGCGAGTGAAAAAATTAGATATGTCGGAAGTAGTAATCAAAGAATTATTGATGTACCAAAGAGTTTAGATAGTGGTGAAATTGTTTTGTATATTGATAATTCAGATTTAGTTAATAATCATGAAGAAGAAAATATGGAAGGATGTGCTTGTAGATGCTAAGACAAAGAGGATTTGAAGTTGCTAAAGGATGGGAAGATAAAGATATCCATTTACCGGTTAGAAAGACAAAAAATAGTGCGGGGTATGATGTTGAAGCTGCAGAAGATATAATCATTCCACCCTTTCAATTGGGAGGGAAACCTACACTTATTCCAACAGGACTCAAGGCTTACTGTGGTAAGGATGAATATTATATGCTTGTTAATCGAAGTAGTGGACCTAAAAAAGGACTTGTTATGAGTAATGGTATAGGGATAGTTGATGCGGATTATTATGGCAATGAAACGAATGACGGACACTTTTATTTTCAATATTATAATATTTTAGATCATGATTTAGAAATAAAAAAAGGGGATTGTATTGGTCAAGTGATTTTTCAAAAGTTTTTAATAGTTGACGAAGATCAGGCTGAAGGTGTCCGCACAGGTGGATTTGGAACGACTGATAAATAAAAAACATGTAGTCCTCTATTGTGGAAACAGTTTATGTTTGCTATAATTGTTGAAATGGTAGAGCCTTATAAATAAAATAGGTTAGTCAAAATAAGGAACTATTAAAAGTGAGGAGTGCTTTTATGCAAGAAAAAGAAAAGAAAATGAGTATGGAGAAAAAATTAATTATTGGTGTGAGTGGTCTATGTCTTTTAGTAATGGTGATAGGTGTCAGTTATGCTTATTGGGCAACCAATGTTTCTCAAAAAAGTGTTAATCAAATTACGAGTGATTGTTTAAAACTTAATATAATTAATGAAAGTCATACTATTCGTTTAGATAATGCTTATCCTATAACCGATGAAGAAGCGAGTTTATTAGAACCTTACACTTTTACTCTTGAGAATACATGTAATACTGTAGTGGATTATAATGTTAATTTAGAAGTGATGGATGCTGAAAATCGCTTATCAAGTGAATTTATTGAGTTTGAAGTTAATAATGAATCACATAAGAAATTAAATACTTACCTTGTTGCAAAGGAAAGTTATTATACTGATGAATATCAAGATCATTACACTGTGGCGGAAAAGTATGAATTTGCAAAAGGAACTTTAGGAGCAAAACAAAGTACTCGTTATGCTATTAAGCTCTGGATGGGACAAGATGTTACTTTAGCTGATGATGTCATGAATAAAACTTTTATTAGTAAAGTAACCGTTACAGGAGCTTTAAGCAAAAAAGATTATAGTTTTGATTCCTTAAGTGTTCAAGAAACAACACCTAATTCAATCAAGTTAAATTATCAAGTGAGTGGAAATGAATTAGATGTTGTTTGTCACTATGGACAAGTTTCTGGAATTTATGATCAAAGTTGTTTAAATCAAACAAATAATGAATGGGTTTTAGAAAATTTACTACCAAATACTACCTATTATTATCAAGTTTGTATTAATAAAAATAATGAAATCCTTGAATGTAAAAGTGGTTCAGCAAAAACTTTAGAAGAATCTGGTTTGACAGAAACGCCTACTGAATGAAAATATCTTGAAAAATAGATATTTTTTTATTTTTTTCATATGATTTATAAAGGTGGTTTTAATGCGTGTTTCTGATTTACAAATGAAAGATGTGATTAGTTTATTTGACGGAAGAAGACTTGGAAGAATTACAGATATTGAACTTGAACCTGAAGGTGTCATAAAATATTTTGTTGTAGAACCTAAAAGATTTTTTCGTTTTTTTAGTGCTAAAGAAGAATTAAGTGTCAGTATGAAACAAATTAAAAAAATTGGAGAAGACGTGATACTTGTTGAAATTTAAAGAATCGAGTATAATGGTTTAGGGAGCTTTTTTATATGAATAGAAAAATATTTATTGTAGCCGTTATTTCTTTATTTTTGGATCAAATTTCTAAAATAATTGTGAGTGTTTTTTTAAATTTTGAAAGTTTGGTTATTCTTCCTAATTTTTTTTCTTTACATTATTTAGAAAATTATGGTGCGGCATGGAATATCTTTAATTATCGCGTTGAGTTTTTAATTTTTGTAAGTTTTATTGCTTTAGTTGTTTTATTTCGCTATTTGTATAGTTTTAAACTCAATACACGTAATACTATTGCGTTTGGTTTATTGTTTGGTGGGATTTGTGGAAACTTGATTGATCGCCTATTTATTGGTTACGTTCGAGATTTTTTATCATTTAAATTGTTTCATTATAATTATCCTGTTTTTAACCTGGCGGATGTTTTTATTGTTATAGGTGTATTTTTACTTATTATAGCTATTTTTAAAGGAGAAGATAAACGTGAAAATTGTAGTAAAGAATCGTGAAGGGGAGCGAATCGATCGTTATTTAGTGGATGAAGTAACGTATTCAAGAAGTACGATTAATAAAATGCTTGATTTGGGCTATATATTAATAAATCATCAAGTTGTTAAACCAAGTTATAAAGTAAAATTAGAAGATGAGATTGAAATTGTTCAAGAATTAAAAGAAGAAAGTCATTTAGAACCTGTTTCTATGTCCCTTGACATTCTTTATGAAGATCAGGATATTATGGTTATTAATAAACCGAGTGGGTTAGTGGTTCATCCTGGAAATGGAAATCCTTCCAATACCTTAGCAAATGGCTTATTATATTATACAAATTCTTTAAGTGATGTGAATGGGGAGGAAAGACCTGGTATTGTGCATCGTTTGGATAAAGATACTTCTGGCGTTATGTTGGTTGCTAAGTCAAACCAAGCTCATCAAATCTTAAGTGATTGTTTTACTAGGCATGAAGTGAAAAGAGAGTATATAGCACTTTTAAATGGCGTTTTTCCCCATGCTCAAGCTAAAATTGATGCTCCTATTGGACGAGATGAAAAAGATCGAAAAAAAATGGCTGTGACGAGTAAGCATTCTAAACAAGCTATTACGTATTTAAAAGTACTTCAACGCTTTGAAAATAGCACATTGGTTTCTTTAAATTTGGAAACAGGACGAACCCATCAAATAAGGGTTCATATGCATTATATTGGTTATTCTGTTTTTAATGATCCCGTTTATGGTCACCAAGTATTAAAAGATTATGGTCAGTTCCTTCATTCAAGAACGATTGATTTTATTCATCCTATTACCCAAGAAAAAATGCATTTTGAAGCACCACTTCCAGATTATTTTCAAACGTATCTTGAAAAATTAAAATAAAAAAAGCATTAAAATTTTAGAGAAAATGTAAACACAAGCAAAAAAATAGGGCAGACTATAAATTTGATATTTACTTAAAATATTTTTTAGGTGATAAATGAGTAAATAAGAGAAGGTCATTAAAAAAAATGAAATATAAAAGGAAAACATGAGGCTTTTAGCAAAGTAATAAAAGTAGATGAGACTTATTAAAAGAATGAGATTGCTTAGATAGATAAATAACAAATCATTATCTATTTTATTGGACTGGATTATTTTTTTTAATGGAAAAAAGAGTAAAATATGGCTTGCTAAAAAAAATAAAGTAAAGATAAGTCTAAGCATAGTGCTCACCTCTTTACTAAATATACGTTTTATACTAAAATATTATTACAAGGAGGGCGTAATGAATACAATTACAATTACTAAAAAAGATGAAATCGTTATGCGTTTAGTTCATTATTTTATAACAGAAGAAAATTATACTCCTATTATTGTAAATGGAGTAAAAGATGAGGTATGGCTTGAAAATAGCGATGCTAAATATAAAATTGTACGAATTAATTCAAATTATATTTATAATAACGAACAGTTTATGACGGATATATATAAAATTAGAAATGTGATGCATCAAATTAAAAGAAAAACTTTTTCTTTTTCAATGAACACTCTTAATATTTTTTTGGATGTTAACGATGATGTGAAGTTATCTGATGATAAATATATTAAATCTATCTTCTTAAAAGATGTGAGTGATAAAGAAACAAAAAAGATAAGACCCTTTTTTCCAGGTATTGAAGATAAGCTGTTAAAGGATTCACAAGGTATTGATTTGATTTTAAATGTTACCGAAGGCATTAATGCTAAAACGCAAAAAAATAATAAGATTTATGAGTCAACGTTCAAACCTAAGAAAATTGTTATCACACCTGTTTTAATGGCGATTAGTACCATTCTTTTTATGCTTTCGTATATTTTTAGTCATGGTGCGATGGATGGACAAACGCTTTATGATTTAGGGGCTGTTTCTTCGTTTGCAATTAGAAATGGAGAAGTTTGGCGTCTGGTTACTGGAACTTTCTTACATGGTAATTTGTTACATCTACTTGTCAATATGTATTCTTTATATGTTATTGGAACTCAACTGGAAACTTTTTTAGGAAGAGGAAAGTATTTAGGTGTTTATTTAGTTAGTGCTATCACTGGAAGCTTAATGTCTTGTGTTTGTCAGACTTCTTTGTCTGTTGGGGCGAGTGGAGCTATTTTTGGATTGCTTGGTAGCTTACTTTATTTTGGTTATCATTTTCGTGTTTATTTGGGTAATACGATGAGAACCCAAATTATCCCTGTTATTTTATTAAATTTATTTTTTGGTTTTGCTTTTTCAGGAATTGATAATGCAGCACACATTGGAGGGTTAATAGGTGGTTATTTTATTACTATGGCTCTTGGTATTAAAGGTAAATCTACTCAAAAGGATCAAATAAATGGATGGATTGTCACTTTTATTTATGCTTTATTTTTAGTTTTTATTTTGTTTAGATAAATTTGTATTTATCTTTTTTCTTGTCAAAAAATGGTGAGTAATTTATAATTGAATTACAAATAAGGTTTGCATAAAAACCTTATAAACTCTAACTGAAATAGCAATTATTTTGAAATTGGAACCCTAAAATATAGTAAAAGGGTTATTTTTGCAAGTGCAAAAATGATTGGTGGTGTAACTACATCTTCTTCAAACTCTTATTTTATAACTGTTTTAAAATTTCGTGGTGCATTCCCATATCCTGTTGTTAGAAACATTTTAACTTTTTTCGTAAAACTATAGTTATTATACATAATTTAAGTTATAATTTAGTTAGGAAGTTTATAGTAAAAAACTTTCAGGAGGTAAACTAATGGAAACTTTACAAATAAGAAATTCAACAGCAGAATTTTTAATTTTTACAAATCAAAACAGGGAAAAAACAATTGAAGTAATTGTTGATGACAAATCGGTATGGCTTAGTCAAAAATTAATAGCTGAACTTTTTGGTACAACAAAACAAAATGTTAGTTTACATCTTAAAAACATTTTTTATAATAATGAATTAATAGAAAAAGAAACTGTCAAGGATTTCTTGACAGTTCAAAATGAAGGAAGAAAAGAAGTAAGGAGAAATACTAAATACTATAATTTAGATGCAATAATTGCAGTTGGTTTTAAAATTAATAGTAATAGAGCTATCGAATTTAGGTTATGGGCTATTAATATATTAAAACAATATTCTGTTAAAGGGTATGTTTTAGATAAAGAAAGACTTAAAAATGGAACATTCTTGAATGAAAATTACTTTGATGAATTACTTCAAGAAATAAGAGAAATTAGAATAAGTGAAAGAAATTTTTATCAAAAAATAACTGACATTTATGCTACAAGTTTGGATTATAACAGAAATTCACCAGTAACTAAAGAATTTTTTAAAACAGTACAAAACAAAATGCATTTTGCAACACATGGCAATACCGCTGCAGAAGTTATAGTAAAAAGAGCAAATTATGAAAAGGAACATATGGGACTTACTACTTGGAAAAATTCTCCAAATGGTAAAATAATGGCAACTGATGTTGTAGTTGCTAAAAATTATTTAACCAAAGAAGAACTTAAATCGTTAGAAAGAATAGTTACAATGTACTTGGATTATGCAGAAGATCAAGCCGAAAGACATATTCCAATGACTATGGAAGATTGGAAAAAAAGACTAGATGTATTTTTACAATTTAATAACAGAGAAGTTTTGGATAATCCTGGTAAAGTAACGCATAAAGTTGCAGAGAGTTTTGCGTTATCAGAATTTGAAAAGTATAGAATTATACAAGATAAATTATTTGAATCTGATTTTGATAAATTTTTAGTAGAAATGAAAAATGAAGGGATAGAGAACTAGAATGGTGGTAAATAATATGAGTAATAGATTAAACGAAATTTTAGAAACATGCAAATTTGTTGTGAATAATGCAAAACATGTTAAAATTAACTATGATAAAGTTGATGTTTTAATAGATGAATTATTAAAGTTTAATAATGTTCATTATTTAACCAAAGTTCCTTATGCTGTTTATGAAATGAATACAAAGGATTTAGTTAATTTTTTACTTATATATGATTCTATAGATTTTTCTTTTTGGGGTAATCCTAAATGGACAGTTGATGCAAATGGAAAAAACTTAGATGGTGGGATTGCACTTTTGTATTGCATATTCGATTTATTTAATGGTCATGATAGTGTAGAGGTTTTTAAACAATTAGAAAACATAACCTTAGAAGAATTTAAGAACATTCTAAAAGGTAATATAGATATTCCTCTTATAGAAGAAAGATATAGAATTGTTACAGAAATTGCAAAAGTAGTAAATGAAAAAATGAACAGTGATTTCTATGGATATATTAATGCAATGAATAGTGATCTAGAAATATTTAGCACTATACTAGAGTATTTTAGTAGTTTTGAAGATATTAGAACTTATAAAGGAGAAACAATATATTTTTATAAATTAGCACAGTTATTAACATCCGATATTCTACATGTAATTGAAAATAAAGAGCAAAAACAAGTTGATTATTCTAATCTTTTAGGCTGTGCAGATTATAAAATACCACAAGTGATGCAAGGATTTGGAATTTTAGAATACGATAAAGAATTGTCTTTATTATTGGAAACTAAAACTGAAATTGATGAAAATAGTGAATATGAAGTTGAAATTAGAGCAAGTCAAATTGTAGTAATAAACTATATTTGGAACAAGATAGATAAATGTATTGATAGAATTGATATAAATGATTTTATATGGAGTAAAGGACAAGATAAGACAAAAGAATATAAACCTTATCATCTAACTAGGACAACTTCCTATTAAAATCTAATTTACTAATCTTTTGGTGTTTAAGTTGTATTTGGGTATATCCTTAATTCTAGGGGGGTTATTAGAAACTAATAACCAACTAGAAAGGTTTACCAAGGACAAAAAGAATAAAAAAATTATGTATTCCATACTAGGAATTTTGTTAATCATAGGAAGTATCACGTTATATAAAACGTTTGCGTTTTATGAAGAAAAGAAAAGTTTTAATGTATTAAAAGGAAGAATTCCAGATTTTGGTTACGATATCAAATTATTAAGTGTTGTCGTAGATGATAAAAAAAGTGAAAGTATTCCAGAAAGAGGATTATATAAAACAAATGTGCATTGTACAAATGGAATGTTTGGGGAATGAGATTATAATAATTGGAACTTAGTGTTAAACAATGTTAGCAGTGAATCAAAATGCAACATTGAGTTTACAAGTGGATTAAGTGAAGAAGAATACAATAAATACATTGAAGCAGGAAAAGCGTTACATAGAAATACGTATCGAGGAAAAGAGATAACTCGTTATTATACAGATGAAAGTTTATATACTAGAATCAGTAAAGGAAGTTTTAAAGACATTTATGCCGGTGATTATATCATAGCAAATGAAGTGACATGGCTGATTGCCGATCTTGATAATTATTTATACGCTGGAGATCAAGGAAATGGATTAGAAAGTCATCATGCAACGATTATTCCAGCAAAGCCACTTATGAATGCTCCAATGAATTTAACTGATACCGCTGAAGGAGGGTATATAAATAGTAAAATGGTTACTGAAACTCTTCAAAATTTGATATCAGCTAATGGAATTATTGGAAAGACATTTGGGAGCCATATTCTAAAGTATAGAAGTATGCTGTCAAAAAATATAAATGCTAATGCTATAAATCAAAGTGGCGGAATTCATAGTGGAAGTTCAAAAGAATGGGCATGGTATACAAGAAAAATTGATTTAATGAGTGAAGTCAATGTTTTTGGTGGGACTATATGGTCCTCTTCAGAATATGATACAGGAATTGATTGTCGTCAATATGCCATTTTTCAATTAAAATCAGAGTGTATTAATAGTTATAAGGGAAATAAACGCTTTAATTTTTGGTTAAAAGACGTTTCTGCCTCTACTAGATTTGCTGATGTAGGGATACAAGGACTTGCTTTTAGTGGAAATCTTAGTGGCAATCGTGGTGTACGGGCAAGATTTTTAATCGATTAAAAAAAGTTGGCTTTAAACCAACTTTTATAATGAAGAAATAATTACATGACTATAATAGATAGTAAAGATTATTAAAAAAATTATGCCTTGTTTGCGACTGATTTTATGATCTTTAAAACTAAATAAGAAAAGAAGAACTGCAGATAGGAGCATGATTAATAAATCAATCGAATTAAATGTAATATGAGAAATGTTTCCAAAAATTGTTATTGGAATGCCTAATACTATTCCTATATTAAAAATATTACTTCCTACAACGTTACCAATAGCTATATCGTATTCTCCTTTTTTTGTTGCAACAATACTTGTTACAAGTTCTGGAAGACTAGTTCCTAATGCTATAATCGTTAGGGCGATGACTCTTTCACTGACTCCTACTATTTTAGCAATTTCACTTGCGGCATCTACGACAGCATTGCTACCAAATACTAAACAAATGATTCCTAAAATTGTAAAAACAAACGATAAAAAAATGTTGTATTTTGGTTTTTCGTCTTCATCGTTATTATCAGATTTATTTTTCATAATGGTAAATAGGTAATAAATAAAGATAGAAAAGAAGAGTAAGATAATCATTCCATCCGATCTTGTAAGAATGTTTTCACTACCATTGGCTAAAAAAATATCGTTCACCAGAATGATAAACAGAGAAGTTATAAGCATGGTAATAGGTAATTCTTTTTTTATTGTAGCACTTTTAACGTTTAAAGAGTGGATACAACTTGAAACCCCTAAAATTAATAAAATATTTAGAATATTGCTTCCAATGACATTTCCTAAAACAATGTCTCCTGTTTCACTTAGCATCGCTTTTATGGATACAGCAAATTCAGGAGCACTGGTACCAAATGCAACAATGGTTAATGCAATTAACATTTTGGAGAGGTGAAAATTTTTAGCTAAACTGGTGGCGGCATCGACAAAAACATCGGCTCCTTTTACGAGTATGACAAAACCAACAATTAAAATAATTAAATTTAAAAGCATTTAAAAAACCTCTTTTCTAATTTTCTACATAAAAAGCATAGTATTCATCAAAAGTGATGTTCTCGTCATGAATTTTTTTAGCTACATCGATTCCAACATAACGCCAGTGCCAAGCTTCAGCATTATAACCAGTAATGTTTTCTTTGCCTTCAGGATATCTTTCTATAAAACCGTAGTTATGAGCATTTTCTTTTAACCAAGTGTAGGCTTCTGAATCTTTAAATGTTGCTGTGGATTGATTGTTTTTTTCAAATACATCCACCGATAGTCCTGTTTGATGTTCTGAATGACCAGGTCTTGCCGCAGTTTTATCCGCTTCTCTTTCTCCTTTAGAATTTTTGATGCTTCGATAGGTATTGACTTGATTTTCATAACTTCTATAACTTGAGTTGACAATTAAAGTTAAACCTTCTTGTTCTGCACTTTTGCATAAATCATAAAAAGCATTATTGGCTTCACTTATGATATTATTTCCAGCGTAAGCGAATCGAATACTTATTTTTTCTAAATTTTCTGGAACGTATTCTTCACTTAGATAATAATATTTATTGACGTTTAAAAGTATACCTTTATCTTTATTCGCTTCTATTGTGTTTTCATAATAATTAGAATCGCGGTGAACGTTTACTAAAGTCACTACTTCATTTATGGATGTTTCTTTATTTTTATCCATATAAGCTAAATAGCGTTCTAAATTTTTTTTCATATAATATTTTTCTTGAATTAAAGCAATTAATTTGTCATTTTTTTTCATTTCTAAAATATTCTTTAATTCTTCATCCTCATTAAAAGTGTTTAAAAGAAGTGTTGCTTCTTCTTTTGTGTAGCCAAGGTTGATGAGTTTGTATTCATTTGTTTGTTTATACTTGTAATTTTGATAAAAATGTAAACCTAAATTTACAAAAAAGGTCAAAAGCGTTAAAACAAAAAGACCAATATAAATCACTTTCTTTTTAAGCTTTAAATGTTTTTTTTGAGTCATTCGAAAACCTCTTTTCTATTTAAAAGTATTATAACATCAAGTTCTATTATTTACAAATGGTTCTAAATGTAGTATGATGGTTCTATAATAGATGGAGGAGTAAAGCAGTGGAGAAGAATAAATTAGTACTAGACATTTGTCCGAATTTTTATCGAATTATAAATTTTGAATATTTTGAGGAAGATTCAGTGACTGAAAAGTTAATCAAAATTTATGAAGATTTTATTTTTAAAGCTGATTTAGATAATCGTGAAGAGATAAATATGGTTAAAAGGATTGATTATGTTTTAGGAAAGTATATTGATGATTATTTTTTCCGTCGAAGAATGCAACAAGAGATTTTTAGAGTTAAAGTTACTAATACTTGTACTAATATTTTAAAGACAATTGTTGAAAATATTATTTCTATTTTTAATAAATATGAAGAAGATACAAAAAGGAATATTTATATTTCCAGATGGATTTAAAGGAAAGATTATTTAGTGTAAAAACTAAATTTTTTCTTTAATTGGTCTAAATATTCAAATTTAATTTATGAGGTGAGGGTATTGAGAAGTGAAGGGGGAAACACATATTTGTTGTTGTAATGAACAAGAAGGGCTTTCTTATTTCGGCTATGCCATAGAAGATTTAGCTAAAAATTGTGATTTTGAGGAAGTCGCTTACTTATTGCTTTTCTAAATACCTTAGAGCCAGAGGAAGAAAATTTTAATCATGTTCATTTAATAAAAATTAAAATTATAAGCACTATTTGTTCGGTTTTAATTTTTTGGTATCATTACGCCACCAATAATTGTGAAATTAATTTTGATTCAAAAGAACAAACCGTAGTGGGTTATTTTTTAGATAAATTAGGATTATTATCTGAGATAAATAAAAGAGCTTTTAATTTATCTTTAATTCTTTATGCAGAACACGATTTTAATGCATCAACTTTTGCGAGCCGAATATGTGCGTCAATGAAAAGTGATTTTTATAGTTGTGTTGTAAGTGCTATTGCTACTTTAAAAGGATGCTTACATGGTGAAGCCAATGAACAAGCAATTCACTTAATTGATTCTATAGATGCCATTGAAAATGTTTCAAGTATTATTACAAAAATGTTAGATGCTAAAAAAATTATTATGGGATTTGGACATAGAATTTATGGAAAAAAAGGAGATCCTAGAACGCTATTGCTAAAGCTATGACTAAAAATATTTTTGGTGGTTGTTCTAAATTTTTGATAGCCGAGGAAATAGAAAAGGTGATGTATGAGAAGCGTCCTGATCTGCCTCCTAATTTAGATTTTTATAGTGCTGTTTTGTATGATGGGATAGGAATAAAGGCTTCTTATTTTACTCCAATTTTTGTGATGAGTCGAGTATCAGGATGGTTTGCTCATATTGAAGAACAAAGAAAGGCTAATAAGTTAATCAGACCTATGAGTGCCTATGTTGGTAAGAAAAATCTTATTTTTGAAAAAATTGAGAATCGTGAATAAATTTATTTGTTTTTTGGTAAAAGTGTGCAATTAATGTTGTAAGATAACATAAATTATGATAAGATTAAATTGTTCTTGTTATGGCGCTGTAGCTCAGTTGGCTAGAGCAACCGGTTCATACCCGGTAGGTCGAGAGTTCGAATCTCCCCGGCGCTACCAGATTGATAGTTAACTCGAACTTTCGAGTATTAGTAAAACGCACTTGATAAAAGTGCGCTTTTATGTCATTGTGAATATGCAAGAGGAAACTTGCATATAATAAAAAAGGGACATATGATTGAGAGAATCAGATGTAATCCCTTGAAGAATAGCATCTGAAATCAACTAATGTTGAAATCAGATGCTTTTGCTATTTTAGAAGTAAGATAATTACCACCTTTCTTTTAACAAGAGATAATTGAAAGTGAAAGCATCTGATATATTTCCAATGTATCCAAAGTTATTATAGCCAACATTTGTTGCTAACATAATGTATTTATATTGAATTATAACACACTTGTACTTGACTAAATCAATATGCTATAAATCTACAATTTGTAGAGAAAATATTAAATATTTATATGTTAAAATTTAATTGGGTGATAAAAATGAATTTAGGCAGTAGAATAGCAAAATTAAGGAAAGAAAAAGGTATAACACAACAACAATTGGCAGAACTAATTTATGTAACTGATAAAACTATTTCAAGTTGGGAATCTAATCGAACAGAACCTAATTTAGAAATGATAATAAAAATAAGTGAAATATTAGATGGAAGTATAGGATATTTAATTTATGGAGATAATCCTAAAAATGATATTGAAACTGAAATTAAAATTAAATTATCTAACTATGAATTTAAAATTATTGAAAATATTATGAAAAGCAAAGGTGAATTTTTAAAAAATAATAAACAATATGATACCTATTATCAACCATTGCATAGAAAATTTTTAAAGGAAAATAAAGAAACTATAAACGAATGGCTTAGAATTGGGATAAGAGGAAATAAAAAAATATTAAATTATAAAAATTGGTATAATAATATGTATTGTGATGAATATGAAGTTGAGATAGATAATGATAAAAATTTAGATAAAATATTTGGAATATTAGGACTAGAAAAAATTGCAGTAGTAAATAAAATAAGAAATACATATCTTTATTTAAATAAGTATGAAGTTGCTTTGGACTATGTTGATAATTTAGGATATTTTATAGAAATAGAAGTAAAAAAATATAATGATAATGCTATAAAAGAATATGATAATCTAATTAAAATTGCAAAAAATCTTAATTTAAATCTAAATAATATAGATAAAAGAGGATATCCATATCATATTATTTATAAGGATTAGTTTTAGATTAAAAGTTATTATCCCTCATCTTTTAGGGTACCAAATTGATAAACTCGAAATTTCGAGTAACAATAGAAGACGGCTTGTTTGTTGTGTCTTCTTTTTTAGGCTATTAAATTATTCATTATAAATAGATAAATATTATACAAAAGATTCTTTTTATTTAATACAATATAGTAATAAAGATGGAGGTAGCCTATGATTGAAATAAGAACGCTTACTAAAAAAGAACAATTAGAATGGTTACTCGTTTTTTTATATGAACAAAAGGAATTTATTGAGGAGTATATTGAAGTGACCGAAAATGAATTGAAATTAGAAAAAATTAAAGAAGACTAATTGTTCTTTCCCTGGATTTTTGTTAAAATGGTTCTAAAAATAAAAGAAATGAATATGGATTGGTTACAATAAATTAGACAAAAAAGAAAAGGACAGATTATAATAAG